>JAJZKY010000557.1 GCA_021803885.1 Planctomycetota bacterium | reverse complement strand
AAGTTATGTTATCCCGAAACATCAGGAAACTGCCGAACACCCTGTCAATCCAGCACGGCAATCAAGATTCCCCCTGCCGAATGCGCCGGATTCAGGTATCTGCAGAGTTCTTGCAGATGCGCGCGGTAAAGAGCGTCCCTTCAATGGACTGCTGCTCTCGGGTCTTCATGTAATACCTGAATCCGGCGTTTAACCGGCCAATCCTCTGAACCACACGCAATCATTGGTATAGCTGAGAAGCGTTATTCTTTTCCAGTTGGGGTTTTCTTCAGGAGGGCGTGGCCCTGCTTCTGCGTATGATCTTGCCGGGTCTGGTAAAAGCGGGGCCACGTTGAATTACGGTACTATTTATCCCACTTTTCGCCGCGCAGTGCAAGTTTGAAATCGACTGGGCCAAAGAGTGCGCCGAGACCATCCTGCGGCACTGCCCCATTTGTGGACGCGATTCGATCGTCGGCCATGGACGCCGCCGCAAACAGGCGCACGATGAACACCACGATTGGATCAAGATTCGGCGCGGCATCTGTAATGCTTGCGGCATGACATTTACCTTCCTCCCGCCGTTTTCTCTCCCTTACACCCATTACAGCTTGCTGGCACGCATTGGGACGATGCAGCGGCATTTCGTGGAGCGCCGCTCCTGGGAAGATGCGACCCCCACGCTCCAAGACCCGGACTGCGTGCCTGATTCCTCCACGCTGCGCCGCTGGGGCGGCGGCATAGACCTCTCTCAGCCTGCCACTTCCTTTCTGCGCCAGATACTTGCTCGCGTGACCCATTGGCTGGAGCGTGGCAAGCAGGCCGATACCCAGACCTTTCTCTCTGGGTTGCTCCCGGCCCTGCAGGTCCTCTGTCCCCTGCGCCTCTGAGAAAATTCCTAGTCCGCCCACCATCCTTGCCTGGGAACCTTGGCCGTCTTCTCCTACGCTCGTTTCTGGAGAAGAAAAAACGCCATGGGCGAGGACCTCCAACAACTCAAACAGCGTATTTCACTGCTCGACTACTTACAGCAACAGAACTGGACCGCCCGGCCTGCGGGCCGCGGCCCTGAGTTCGTCGGCCTCTGTCCGCTGCACCCGGAAACCCGGCCTTCGTTTTACGTCAACCCCCGCAAGGGCCTGTTCTACTGCCACGGCTGCGGCCAGGGCGGCGACCTCATTCGTTTTATCGAGCTGTCCCAACACCTGTCCTTCCGCCAGAGTCTCGCGTACCTCACACAACCAAGCGATCCGGCAGACCCAACCTATGTGCTGGAACAGGCAGCCGCGTTCTACCAACAGCAACTGGAACTTTACCCCGAGGCGGTGCAATATCTTTCGCAGCGCGGACTGCACGATCCCGCCCTGGTCCGGGAACTACAGATTGGCTATGCTCCCGGTGGCAATCTGCGGCATCATCTCACAACCCTGGGTCATCCCCTCGATCTGCTGCAACGCACCGGCCTGGTCAACCAGCAAGGGCGCGATGCCTTCTATCAACGCATCGTTTTCCCATGCCGTCAGGACGGACGCATCGTCAACCTCTACGGCCGCAGTATCAGTGACGCCTTCGCGCACCGCTTCCTTCCTGGAACCAAAGGCGGCCTGTTCGCTTGGGAATCAGTCCGCCAGTTTCCATCTGTGGTCTTGGTCGAAGGCCTGTTCGATCTGGCGGTGCTGTGGCAAGCCGGCTTTCGCAACACCACCTGCGCCCTCGGCACCCATCTGACATCCACGCAACTCCAGCAGCTTTGCGACCGGCCAGATCTCCTGCTCTACATCGTCTTCGACCAGGACGAAAACCAGGCGGGCCAGATCGCTTCCCAGGCCCTTGCCCGGAAACTCCAGACTGCCGGTCTGGCGGCCCACTGCGTGCGCTTGCCCGATGGTCAAGACCCCAACAGTTACTTCGTCCACGGCGCCAGTGCCGCCGATTTCACCCTCTGCCTACAAAGGACCATGCAACCATGAGACCCTCCGTCGTCTATCGACCTTCCGTGCCCGCCAGCGCTTCCCCGTATCGCTTGCGCGATGCGGACGGAGAAGAAATCGCCTGGGCGAACGCTTTCCTCGATGCCCAGTGCGTCCGCCAACTCTCCCCACGTTCGCTCCGCGCCTACGCTTACGATCTGCTCGACTTCGCCCGCTGGCCCAAGATACAGCCCCTCGCCGAGACCACCGAATCCACGCTCGTCGAGTATGTCCGCCATCAACTCGACCAGGACCCCAAACCTACGCCCCAAACTGTCAACCATCGCCTGGGTGTGCTGCGTTGTTTATATCGTTTCCACTTTGGCCAGGAGGTCCCTTCAGGCGCCTTTCATTTTCAACGCGCCTATACGAAGCGCCCACCGCTTGGCATCGGGCGTCCGCGTCGCGCTGTGGCCATGGGCCTCCGCTTGAAACAGCCCCGCCGTGTCATCGTGCCCCTCACCAGCGAAGAAGTCGCCCAGTTCTGGCGCAGCTTTCACACCTATCGCGACCTCGCCATAGTGGGCCTGATGTTACTCGACGGACTGCGCTCTTGCGAGGTCTTGTCCATCCAACTGGAAGACCTGCAAATGGCCGATGGTCAACTGCGCGTGCTCGGCAAGGGAAACAAAAAACGCGTCGTGCCCCTGCCCCAGGAAATCCTTCAGGGGCTCGAACATTACTTGCGCCTGGAAAGACCGCTGACCAACTCCTCAGCACTGTTCGTCTCCTTGAAAGGACGTCAGCGCGGCCAACCCATGGCCGCCTCTGGACTCCGCTCCCTCTTCCGGCACCATCGTGTGTCGAGCAAGGTGCGTCAGGCCAACCCCCATCGCTTCCGCCACACCTTTGGATCCGACATGGCGCGGGCCGGAATGTCCCTGCCAGCCCTGCAACACCTGATGGGACATGCGCAAATCCACACCACCATGCTCTACGTCCAGCTTGCCCCGCAGGATGTCTGGCGGGAATACGCCCGCGCCATCGAAAAACGGACACAACTGGATACAGGGCATCTGCTATGAAACGACCCACGGCCAGCCTCGATCAAATCTTCGAAGCGCACCTCCAGACCTTCGCCCTCACCTTGCAGCCTGGTTCGATGATCCAGTACCGGTCCATTGCTCGCCTCTTCCTCGCCTATCTTCGCTCTACGTTCCCGAATGTCCAGCGGCCTTCCCAACTCCGCCGCGACCCCCACCTTGCAGGTTGGTTCCGCAGTCTGTGCGAACAGAAGCCACCCTTGTGCAACTCGACCCGCATCCACTATCTGGTCCGCCTCCGGCGCTTGTTGGACGATATGGTGGCCAATGGCCATGACCTTCAACCAGACCTCATTCGCCGCGAAGACTTTCCTCCACGCCCCCAGTACCTACCTCGGCCCCTCTCCCCAGAGGATGATCTGCTCCTCAAACAAGAGTTGCGCCGCACTGATGATTTATATGCGAATGCTCTTCTGCTGACTCGCGCCACTGGGATACGCATCGGCGAATGCATCCATCTGCCGCTGGACTGTCTGCATGAGGTCGGACCGGACTTGTGGGCCATCCACGTCCCCCTGGGCAAACTGCACACAGAACGTCTGGTCCCGGCCGATGCGGAAGTACGCCGCATCGTGGCGCGCCTTCTGGAACTGCGCGCCCTGGCCAAGCCAGCATTGTTAAAAAAATCCCAAGGGTATCTATTACCGCGAAGAGGTGATTATTACGCCCTGTGCAGGACCCTCCGCTTGGCATTGGACAATGCCGCCAAACGCGCCGGTTGTTCCACTCATGTAAATCCTCACCGTCTACGGCATTCCTATGCCAGTGAGATGGTCCGCCTCGGCGTCAGCCTTCCCGCCCTGATGCAACTACTCGGCCACAAAGATGTCCGCATGACCCTGCGTTATGTGCAGGTCACCCAGCAAGACTTGCAGCGCGAATATCACCAGGCCCGCCAGAATGCTACACAACCGCATCGCCTGCCCAAACTCTCTCTTCCCCAATCCATCGTTCAAGCAGACCTCCCAGGCGTCCTTCAGTCCGTAGAAGGGGCACGACACCTGCTGGAAATGTATCGCCGTCAGCTCAACGATGAAAAGGCACAGCGCCAACTCCAACGCCTGGATCGTCGGCTCCTGGCCGTTGCTTCCCAACTGAAGCTCATCGCTGCAGCCCAAGAATGAGGAAAGATTGGCCAGTCAACCGGCGTGAAGATTGCGAT
>JAJZKY010000556.1 GCA_021803885.1 Planctomycetota bacterium | reverse complement strand
GTCCGAACATAGGCTAGTCTAATCCCCCATCACCACCCAGGTCGGGGCGGTGGTGTAGGTCGGGGTGAGGGTCTGGCCCGCTGGTACGCGGATGGCCGTGGGGCCGCCGACCGGAATGGCGATGCTCTGGCCCTGCACCGCCACGCTGGAGGCCGCCGTGGCCTGGGTGATGTAGAAGGTGGCATCGTAGGGGAGGGCGGTGGTGGCACTGCCGCTGGCAGGCACGGCGACGGCGGTTGGGCCGACGGGGTTGTAGCCTGGGTTGTTACGAATGGCGATGCCTGCGGCAGAGGCGAAACCAATGGGGCCGTCGCTGAAGGTTCCGGCGAACGTGTTTCCCGATATGAGAGTTGGGCTACCCACGGCGCTGTCCATATAGATGCCATAGGTGGAGTTGGGGCCACCAGCAATAACGTTGTCGCTCACTATTCCAGATGCGAAGGCCAGGTGCATCACGGCACCATTCGGCCCGGCTTGTCCCGTGGAATTGCTCCCCGGACAGAGGTTGTGTGCGATCATTGCGCCGGTTGAGCCCGCATAGACTATCCCCGCAGCCCCTGGGACGCCGTACCCCTTGTTGCCAATCACATCGCAATAGTTACCCAAGGCAACGTGAATGCCGATGCCAGCAGGGGTGTCGTAGGTGTTGTTCCTAACTCGTACCCCATAGGCACCATACCCATAGGCATTACCTATGCTGTAGGCATCGCCTAGGCTATTCGTGACATAGCACAGTGCTACGGTTGATTGAAACAGGTTATCGGCAAGGGCGATACCGGCGGGGCTGGTGCCCAGCCCGTTCACGGTCTTGGCATTGCATTGGGGTTCCCACACGATGACGCGGCGGACAAGTTGTGAGTCCACGCTGCTACCATTTTGGGGGCTCGCGCAGTAGACACCGCTGCTCCAAGGCTGGAAGATGTAGAGTTCCTCGGCCTTGAAGGCATAGGTGTTGAAGGCATAGATGCCGTCTGCTTTAGAATTGCAAATGAACGCCATCTTGGACACACCACCCCAGTTATAGGTGGTACCTCCCGGAGCGTTCCATTGCAGAAAATTAGCCCCCGTTGGGAAGCTGCTGGAAGCTACCATAATGCTGCCTACTTCCGGCTGACCGCTCCCCGTTTCCCACCCGACGCCTTGGCCTTGAACATAGATACCATTACCGCTGAACTGGATGGTGTCGCTAATGAGAAACTCACCGGGAGCATACAACACACCTCCCTGCGCTGTGAGAAGTTGTGCTACTCGCTGGAATGCTGCCGTGCTATCCTGCACCCCGGTCGGGTCCGCGCCGTAGTCAAGGACGTTGTAGACAGGACGAATAGTACCCTCAAACGCCTCTACGGTTCCATTGATAGGGTTGTATGGAATCGGATACGGAGGATCAAAGATTGCACTCATTCCTACTTAACCTTGTACCACCACCAAGCGACGAGAAGCACCACCACGATGAGAAGAAGCGGCCAATGCTTGCCAAGGATGTTCAAAGAAGTATCTCCTGTAGGATCGGGGTGGTTAGCATCAACTAACTGCATCGTTGACTTTGAGTTCCAGCGTTCGGAGTCTCGCCATTAGGTCTATGCGGCCGCCGTAAAGTTGAGCAAAGATGATAAGTAGGGAGACAGCAATACATCCAAGCTGTAAGTAGTAGAGAACGCCGCTAAGCCGCTCGGCCAAGTCCTTGTATCCCTCGGCTCTGGCAAAGTCTCGTTCGATAGACTTGCGCTCCCATTCTATACGAGCCTTGTCGGAGACCTCCGCAAAGTCTCGCTTCAAGCCCTCGCGGATAGCGTCAAAGAGTTCGGGTTCGACAGGGCTCATGCGTTCTGCCCCTTCATGTTCTTCCATTCCAGGTTGCTCCAAGCCTGAACGTAAAGTCCTGTAGTACCTTCTCCGACGTTCTGACCCGGGAACGGATAGACTGTAGTTCCGGCAGCGGAGTAGAGATAGATTCGCTTGACCTGAGTCAAGTTATATGTAAACACCGCTCCTGCCGCGATAGGCATGGTGAGTACGCTGGCTGGCGATTCAACATTGAAGTATTGAGTGGCAGCCGTAGAGTTGACGATGGAGATAGCGAACACGGGAACGTAAGTGTCGTCAATCTGAAACTGGTATGGCTGTGAAGCCCCAGCCTCAAGAGTCGGGATTCCTCTTAAGATTGTAAGCGCGGCTGGCCGGAGGGCACGAATCATAACCTCCGTTCTGAGGGTAGCCTTATAGAACTTTGCGGCCAAGTCCTCAGCCGCAACGTCTACAGGCTTTGATGGATTCGGCCCCTCAACTGGAGTCTGAAACTCTTCCACGCTGCCAGGAGATACAACCTGTGGTCTGCCCGTAACCTCGTTTCTGAAAGCGTTGGAAGCGACGCTCACACCGGAACCGGAACAGTTCCGCCTCCCTTACCTCTGATAGTTCCTGCGACCAAGAGGAAACCTCCTATAAGTAATACGAGAACGGCGAGAAAGAAGATGCCGACCGCGCCGACTGAGGGTCCGCCCAGGACTCCAAAGATAGGCTGAGCTGCACCGCCCTGAGAGTTTGATGTAGCGCCTGAAGATGATACGGGTGTGCTACTGCTGGAACCTAAACTCTGGTTACCTCCGAGGCCAAGTTCCTTGAACCGTCCTGGCCCTGAAGTTTGATTCAGATTGGTTCCGCTGTTTGGTCCGGCCTGGTAGTAGTGTTCCGCAAGCAGCACGTTGCCGTGTGCATTTTGAAGTTGCTGGGCGAACGATGCAGAAGCCGCTTGCGCTTGCAACATATAGTCTGTGGAGTTGGTGCCCGAAAGTTCGCCGGGAGTGATGGGAAAATTCTGCCCACCATAAGAGTAGTTGGTAGCATACAAGCCAAAGAATCCCCCCGCTCCCGTGGAGCTACGCGCTGCTCCATAGGAGTTTCCTCCATATCCTTCCTCGGCAAACTGTATGCCTACAAGGTCGTTGGGGTTCACTCCGTTGAGAGCGCCCTCGCTGGAAAGCGTGTTCAAGTCCTGGACTTCCCAGGATGGGATGCCAGCTTTCTGCGCTATGGTGGGGTCAACCTGTGGCGCACCGCCTCCTATGGGTGGGGGAGCAAACGTCATGCTAGAAAGTCCAAAGGGCTAACGAGGAATCCTAACCACCTGCCCCGGATGAATCAAAGAGAAGTCAGGTCCGAGTTGTGGATTGGCCTGTTCGATCTGCGCCAAGGTTACACCGTGATCCACGGCAATAGTCCAGAGATTATCGCCAGGCTTGACAACATAGTCATAACCAGCAGAGTCTGAAGCTGGCGGCGAAAGATAGACTTCATTCCCAGGGTAGATCAGATTCCAGTTGGAGCTGAACTGTGGATTGTAAGCCTCGATCTGCGCAAGATCAAGACCGAACTTGGCCGCGATAGACGAAAGATTGTCACCTTCCTGAACCGTGTAGACTCTGCGCCCATCCGCTGTGGTGGTTGGGTTCTGAACCACGGGTTCTGGAGATGGAGACGGCTCTGGGGAGGGAGCTGGCTCTGGAGTCGGGGCGGGCTGTGCGGATGGAAGTTCGTCTGCAAAAGCCTGCAAGTCTGATCCGGGAGGATTCCCATAGTGACTGGCCGCCCAATCCGATGCTCCCAGCGCGGTAGATTGCGCCGCAAACGTACCATCCTTTGTGGCCAAGAACGCAGGGTATCCCCACCCGTTAAGGTGTAGGACCGATTCGTAACCAAGTACGAAGTTGTCAAGCGTAGTGTAGCCAGCGAACCCGCCAACAGCGCGGTAGCAAGCTACCCCATTGTAGTTGATACCTGCTAGGTTGTTGTATTGTGTCGCCAGCAGCGAACTACCCCAATCAGTCTCCAATGCCCACTGAGCAAGGAAGATGGTGGGAGAGTTGAAGCCAAGATCAGACTGAACCTTCTCCGCATAGGGAAGGTACTTGTCGTAGAATTCCTGTGGAGTCATGTGATCCTCACAAGGTATTGATGGGCAGCTTTCCGCCAAACGTTGGTTGTGGTGAGGGAAGTGTGGGAAAGATGTTAGTATTGAGTGTCATACCGTTAGCGGCAAGATTGTTAAGAGCCGCAGTCTGAGAGGTTCCTGGCATATATGTGGTAGTTGGCATCTGGGGTGTTATTATCCACTGTGCGGGAACGCCAGGTTGGATAACCGGAGGGTTGGGCGGCT
>JAJZKY010000555.1 GCA_021803885.1 Planctomycetota bacterium | reverse complement strand
ATGGCTTTGGGTATTTGGGCCGCCATTTTCATTGCCAATTTCGAGATATTTGAGATTAAAGTGCGCGGGGTGGCCACATTGGGCACGCAACGCGCCCCATCGCGTGTCACCGGGATCATTGGCGAACGCAACCGCCGTGAGCATCTCATGGATGTACACATTGAGATTTGTTCCGGGATTAGTTGGGGCACCATGCAGCAGTCCGGCGCTGGTGCAGTACAACGGCGCAGCACCAATCTGTTGCGCCAATTCAAGCCAGCCCAAATACCCAAAGCCATCCGTATCCCGATATCCCCAGTAGTTGACGTGTCCGGGACGATCAATCATGGGACCTACCGTTTGCCGCCAATTGTAGCTGTCATCCAGTGAATACCCTTCGATGTAATTGCCGCCGGGGAATCTTAAAAATCCGGGGTGCAACCGCTTGAGCAAACCCAGCAGATCGTGCTGGATAAATTCCGTCTTACCAGTTTTCGCCGATACCGGAAACATCAGGGCCAAATTGATGTCAAACGTTGCCGGAGCAGACGTTGTCAACGTCATGGCACCATGATAGGTTGAGCCGGTAGCCCGCAACAAACAGGTATAACGCCTCCATGCGGCACCGGAGAGCGTTACTTCCGCATGGGCGAAATGTTTTGTGCCACTCACATTGGCCAGGCCAGCTTGGAGTGTTACGGTGACCCCATTCGGTGTGCGGGCGTAAAAAGATAGTTCATACGCGCGTCCCTTTTTAATGGGCATCCCCCAGTATCCCACATTCGCAATTCCGGCACCCGCCTTTTTTGCCGCCACTTGCAGACTCAACGGATGGGCACCGGACAGCGGCATCCGCTTTTGAACGCTTAACGTAACCGACCCCGGAGTTGACTCCACCGGCTTCCAGGCCAACAGCGGTCCGCCGGATGGCGGTGAATGAATATGGCCATTGACACTGATCCATGCAACATCAGGCCCATTTTTCACGCGCTTAAAATGTCGCAGTCGCCGCAGGTGGCCATTAACTTTTTGCCAGCGGCCATGCACCACTCGGCAGTCCGCGGGCGGCACATCATTCTGAAAATCCGGATTCCGGATCATCTGGGCATAAAGCCCGCCATCCACATCATGGCAAATATTTTCAATAAACACCCCCCACATCCCCGGATTTTCCGCCCGACCCGGTACCGTCGCGTTGATACTCAGTTCTGCTCGCACACTTCCCGCGGCCTGCCGCGCGCAACAGGTGCCGCAAAAAATCGCCAAACTCACCAGCAGAGCGTTGCTGGCTAATTGGCCTTTCATAATCGTCTCCGTATCATCCGAGGTTAAAGAAGAGAACACCCGCTCAAAATCTGATTTCATTCTGTTATTTTAGCGATGGCGGGGCATCGTTTGGCTTGGCACCCCAGTTTCGGTTGGGGGATTTGCCGAGGGTAAAGGACAATCTTCCGCCTGCGGTCAGGGCTTTGATGTTGATCCAATTAGCCTCCTGCACACCGCCGTTGAGTTTAACGCTTTGAATATAAGGTGTAAAAGCTGGTTTGGCGGTGGTGGTAATTACAAATCGTCCGCCGGTGTACGGGGCATGCAGGCGGATGCTGATCTTGGGGAACACCGGGCTGCAGAGTTCATACGCTCCGCTGGCCGGGTCGATGGTATAAATTCCCATCATGCTCAGTACCGCCCAAGAGGACATTTCTCCGCAATCATCATTGCCGGGGATCCCATTGGAGGACAGGGTATAATTCTGCCTAAGCACGCGGCGAACCACATACTGCGTTTTCCAAGGTTTACCTGAGAAATTGAATTCAAATGGAGCTTCCAAGTCGGTTTCATTGTACGGGTTGTAGTACTGGGCCATCCAGCCGGGCGTCTTATAGCTGAAGAAGTGGGCCAGTCGGCGGTTGAAGCGTGCCGTTCCCACCGCATGAACCAGCCAGTGCATATCACACGGAGCCAGCCACTGATAATGCCAGCCGGAACCTTCAATAAAGCCATGCGATTGCGTGCGTTTGAACGCCTTGCGCCATTGGCCATTGGATAATCTTGGGCGAAAGTCATGATCCTTGTGGTCAAAAACATTGCGGAAATACAAGGCCCGTTGATGGAACAACTTGGCGTCACGGGTGTTGCCCAATGCTTGGGCCAGATAATACAGCGAGGCGTAAGCCACGCAATCTTCCTGAATCTGGGATACCGAGCCATATCCTTCATGATTATCCGGATCAAAATGCAGCTTGTTAATCCAGTTGATGTTGCTTTCACCCTGATACGGCCGTCCAGCCGGGGGAGCCTCCGTGGCATCTTTGAACATCCCCTGCCACGCGGCATGGATATTAAACCCATGCAGACCGTCCAGATAGGCCATGCACATCACAGTGGTTAAGGGGCTTCCGCACATGACATTGGTGTAATGGTTAATCTGCGGCCAGCGGTCAATCCAGCCCCCCTGCTGGTACATTAACACAATAGACTGGCACATATCTTCCATGCGTTGGGGGGCGATCAAGGCCAGCAGGGGCATTTCACTGCGATAAATGTCCCAACCGGAATAGTTACAATAGACCTCGTGCCCCGCAGCGATGTGATGGATCTTGTCATCAAATCCCAGATACCGTCCATCGGCATCACTGAAAATGCTGGGCATTAGCAGACTGTGATATAACGCGGTATAGAATACTTCCCGTTGCGAAGGCAAACCGCCGGAAACATGGATAACACTTAACGCGTGATTCCAGGTATTCAATGCGGCCCGGCGAAGCGTATGAAAGCTTTTACCCGCCAGTTCCTGCCGCAGATTGTTTTGAGCACCGGCTAAATCGACATAAGAAATACCCACCCGCACGGTGATATTTTGCGATTTGGATAACGCGGGCCAACTGGCATAGGCTCCCACCCACTGGTTGTGCTGCGTCTGTTGGACATTACGCGAATCAACATGCAGCTTTCCGACACCCTTTTCTCCACTCCAGGTTCCACTGAGGACAAACGGTTTGCTGAACTGCATGACAAAATGAACTTTGTAGCTCTGCGAATTGCCGCAAAAACAGTGATCCACCACATATCCGGTGATTTCACGGTTATTGACAATCTGGACTTTAGAGGCCACGGTGTAGTTGAGTGTATGGCTGATGGGAATGAGAATATTGGCCTGCTTACCGGCGGGGAAAGTGAACTTGGCCACGCCGCAGCGATTGGTGGCCGTGAGTTGCGTGTTAATGCCCCAACGCAACAGCTTGACCTGATAGTAGCCCGGCTTGGCAGATTCCATGGTATGGGAATAGCTCGATTGGAAGTTTTTTATCTGTGTATGCACAGGGCCGGTGGTGGCGGTGAAAAACACGTCCCCTTCATTTTTGCAGCCGGGGCCGCTCATGTGTGTCATGCTGAAGCCCTGGATATTCCGCTGGTAATAGTGATAACCATAACCCGATGATTCAGTATCCGGGCTTAGCTGCACCATACCAAACGGCATGGATGGGCCGGGAAACAAATTAATGCTCCCGCCCGGGCCCGCCCCCGTGCCGATAAAGGCATTGACCAGATCAGCTGGCGATTGCTGCACCAATGCAGGTGCCGGCATCTGAGATTGGAATGAAAAATCGCTGATGTTCTGCACAGCAGTGGCATCACCACTGGCACCGGTAAAGCCGACATAGGCGCTATTTCCATTGACGGCCAGCGGAATATCAAGTTGTTTGCTCCAGGTAAACATTTGGCCGGTGATTTCATCTGTTAACTTGGCCGTCAAGGTTAAGCCGTTATATGTCAACTCAATACGAATGGGATGACCTGATCGGAGATTAATTAATCCCGTGCTGTCATATCTGCCTGTGGCACCGGCTGCGCGAACATTAATTCCCTGATGATCACCCGGGGGAAGCATTCCGGACGTGATGCCCTGCGCCAAACCTTCGCTGGGCGATGCCGCCTGACCGCCGCCGTCATACAAATTAATCTCAAATGCCGCACTGCGGGTAATGCCCGTATAGCCTAATGCATTACCCGTTCCCCCCAAAGCCTTTAACCCACGGGGATCATTTTGAAATACCAACCCGACCCCATCACCTCCACCTTTGGCCAGCTTGCGGGCCTGATAGGTAAATGCGGCGCGGAACGCGGTTATATTCCGACGCCGCCTCGCGAACATACTCACTGCCTCCATCTGCCGCCCAT
>JAJZKY010000554.1 GCA_021803885.1 Planctomycetota bacterium | reverse complement strand
CTTTACGGATGAATCCAGCTGGCTATCCATCTGAGTGCAGTAGCACCCAAACGGCCGGCGGGCGGCTCCCGGGGAGCCTATGCAGCAGTTTACGCCGGAAACACCGCCGGACGGGCGGAGTAAGGCGATAGTAACATCGTGAGGGGCAAATTGCAATGCCTGGCGGTGTTTCGTGGTCCGAACCGCACTAAGATGGATAGCCCGTTGAATCCAATCTCACTCAGCTGCCGGGAGACCACCGCCACAAGTTTATCGAACGTCATTGCAGCGGCTTACTCCCCGGGAAGGACCAACCCAGCCTCTTGGCCCGCACGATCAAGCAGGTACATGAAACCCAACTCCGAGTCGTGCTTGGCGAGCTGCGCGGCTCCTTCCATACGAATGGCTCGAGCCACCCTTGAGTCCTCCGGCAGATCAATGCAGAAGTGCGCCCATTCATCAACCATTTCTTCAACAACCTCAACGCGTTCGATATCCAAGCTGTCTCCGCATGTGACGCCAACGTCCAAGAACCGCCCCTTGGCGCCATTGCGGGTGAATGTGGCGACCTCGCCAGTCAGTTGTGAAAAAATAAAGGTGACGTCCGGCGCCGGCTGATTGCCGATCGACCTCCGCTTGGTGTTGGCGAGACTCTTGTGCGTGACGAAGTGCTCCACAATGACTGGTCCATCCGTAATGATTTGATCGGGAAACCCCGTTCCCTCCCTGCGGATATACAGCGCGACCTTCTGCTTCTTCATACATCGATTCTAACATCAGACAACTGGACATGTGGTGCTGATACTTGCAATCCAATGATGCGTTGATCGCGCAATGTCTCTTTGATTGCAATTATCAGCGGGCTGTTGAATTTCATGTCCAGTTGTCTGAACATACGCAACTTTATTGCGCAAGACGCGACGCAGTGCTCAAAACAGTGGGCGCCGAATGATAGCAAACGGAACTTTGCATATCGCGATGATAGCGCGTGATGCCGGAAACCCCAACCCGCGAGCTGTCGAAAGGCGGCGCCGGGATCCTAGGGGCCGATTCCCCACCTGAACGAGCCCGCCGCCACGACAGGACTCCGCATTATCAAAACGCGAGATGCGCAGATAGTTTATGCACTTGACAAGTGCGTAGTGTACATGTAATATACCTATGAAAGGTCGAGTGGTCCCACCGAGGGCCGTTCACACAGAAGAATGAAGATGCACCCCACCAAGATGTCCGAAAGCGAACGACTGGGCGAAGCGGCGGAAGTTACCGCTTGCGAGCCCACCCCGCAAGTCACCCGCGTCAATGTCAACATCCCCTCCGCATTGGTCGCGGCCGTGGCTGAGATCAGCAGGCAGTTCTGCATGAACCGCACCGACGTCATTGTGCGCGCCCTCAACCGAGAAGCCTACTTCGCCCGGCTAAGTGTTGAAGACCCTGAGGCGAAGTTCATCGTTGAACGGTCGTCGGGTAATCGGCAAGAAGTTGTTTTCATCTGACCGTCCATCTCCCCCGTACAAGCCTTCGCGGTCCTTCCAGGTCACTATATGTCTTGCTCATACACTGACAGAAATTGGCCCGACGGATCTCGCTATGGAATCACAACATCTTGACGGATAAGCGATATCGAGGCGATAGCCCGGATACACCCACCCCACCAATCCAATCGCCAGAACCCGCATTCCGTGAGCTTCGAGTATACTGAAGTCATGTGGCTTGGCCACGATCGTCAAAAGTGACTGAACAGACAAATTGAACAATTAACTCGCTCCGCCGGCGAATACCCAGCCGTCACCATGCATCGCTGGCGAAGAACCCAACGAGCGGATGCCTGTTCATGATCGAGCGCCTGATCCGCCGATGCAGATCAGCGCTTCTTTGCATTGAAAGACTTCTGCCTCATAAGACCCGCCTTTCTTGTATCTCTTGGAGACTTCTGCCCCATAAGAGGCATCTTGGCGCAATAACCGCCGGATAAGGCCAATAGTCGTCAAGGCTCATTCACCTGCCACTCAAAATTCCTGCTATGCTGAAACTGTGTTCCTTCGCCAAAATCGAGAGAAGTGGCTCAATCGTCAGATGGCGCGTCTAAGAGTATCCGCCAGAGAGTATCCCGGGAACACGGTTGCGGTCTTGGCACTACTGCTAGGGGGGAGCGAGAGTGACTTTTACTACGGCGCCGTGGCGCCATATCATGGACATCCGTTGTTTGTGAGCCACAACAAGAATAGCGAGGAATGGGGATTCGGAGAGTGGCAGAGGAGTGCCCCGCAATCAAGTCTGGAGGCAGCGCTACTAGCTCGAGAGTCGCTGCCTCTTGTGGCAAGCGAACTCTTGGCCAACAACCATGAGTCTTCGCTTATGCCGGGAATCATGGCACTATTGCTGGACGATGTTGACAACGCCACCGACTGTCTGTTGATCGCGAGACGACTGTTGTTCTCGGCAGAGCCAAGCTTGCCAGTAATCGTGGACAAGTACAGGACGAACCAGGCGCCCTGGGATGGCTCGACCATCCTGCCAGACTCGGATGCGGTATTCGCCTTTTTGACGAGACTGCATGAAGAGATCGATTTCTCCGATCGTGAGCACCCAGAACGCGAGCTGTCTCAAGCCGAGGCACTGACATTGGCCGGCGTGGCCGCACAGCGGGCCCACCATCTATTGATTTCAGAATTGGACCTGAACTCCGAGGGTGTCGACGATCTCGACTTGGATCTTCTCTCCATTCTATAGGCCATCGTGCTACAATGTCTCTATGCCAAACACACCAGAACACAAAGCAGATATGTTCGTCATAGCGCAGCAGCGCCGCGATGCCGGCAAGCCAGTTTGGGATCGCAAGATATCGCTGGGTGATGTCTTCCACAACGACGAGATGACATTCACGGAGAGGCGCGACGCCATAGTCGCTCGGATCAAAGGCAGTGGATGGATGAAGCTGCATGAACACGACAGTGAGTTCGAGACAATTTTAGAGCAGATGAGCAGCATGGATGACCCTGACGACTTCGACTATTGGTGGGATGAACTTTACGATTACGCCGACGATGAAAGGGTCTGGATCGACACCACTACGAACCCATATCGCACGGCCGATCCGGAAGCGGTCGGGCTATAGATTGAAAACAGTGGGCTATCCATCTGAAATCGAACTGCTTCCAATTACCCCCTGTGTCCAATTGGGAGGTAGAAACCGGAAACTGAGTTCAAAACCCGTCGGCTAACTCCCAATTGGACACAGGGGCCAATTACGTCAACAACTCTTGCGTAGTTACATTACCTCTGAGAGTGTCTCCGATTCCCTAATCGCAGCGGGTTGAGCCCCGCGCCTGCTTGGCGACAGAACTGACCGACCAATACTTCGATCAAATGCCTCGGGATGGTGGTGAGCCAACTGCCGAGATTACTGAATCCCCAATAGACGTAAGTCGCCGTCCAGGATCTTGCCGACCGCGGCCACCCGGATGCCGGAGCGGTAGTCGACCACCTGTTCCTGGCCATACTGGATGTAGGACCGCACCACCTCCGAGCTGGCACTAGTGCCCAGAGCGCGCCCAGACTGCATGGCCTTCAGTCGCGATCGTAGTACGGTCCACGCCGACTGACGATTCTGAAATTGCGACCGCTCGTTCTGGCAGACGACAACCGTCTTGGTGGGAAGGTGGGTCAATCTGACGGCGGTGGAGTTCTTCTGCATATGCTGCCCGCCGGCCCCGGAACTTCTGAATACGTCTATCCGCACATCTTTTTCATCCAGGCGCACCTCGCCATCGTCCTTTACCTCCGGATAAACTTCAACCAGAGCAAATGACGTGTGCCGACGCCGCCGCTTGTCATACGGACTGACCCGTCCGAGCTTGTGCAGCCCGGATTCGCCATCCAGGCGGTCGACGACCTTGGGGCCCCGCAACCGGACCAAGACACTAGCGAGACCACCTTGCGACTCCGTCGAGCTCAAAAGCTCGGTCTCGATTCCCTGGCTCTTCGCCCACCGCAGATACATCCGCAGCAAGATCGCCACCCACTCATGAGACTCGGTGCCGCCGGCCCCGGCATGGAGGTGCAACAGTGCTGCTTCAATACCTCTGGTATCGGAATTTCAGCGCCGCTGCTTGGTATTCATGGCCAATGAATCATAGCAGATTCACCCCACAAATGACAAGCCCCCATCGGCGGAATG
>JAJZKY010000553.1 GCA_021803885.1 Planctomycetota bacterium | reverse complement strand
GGTGGTTCCGTAGTTCCCCGTGGCCGCCCAACTGTTCGTGAGCCGCATCGACTCCGCAGACTCAAAGTCCCACCCCTCACCATTCACCGTATCCCCTAGGCAATTGACGAAGAACCCAAACTTTGGTGGTATGCCACCCGTCTGGCTGTTTTCAAACAGAAATCCCGTCTCACCCGCGGTCACATTCACATTCGTCGCGTAGATGCCGCCGACGCCGCTATCGAAAACAATCCCCGTCGTGTTCGTGTCACTTGAATCGTCATTGACCTCAAGATTCGTGAGATATACATCACCAGTTCCTGTAAAATACATTCCTTGGGATGCCGTCAAATCGAACTCGCTATCCTCCACGAATACCTGATTTCCCCCATTAGCCCATATTCCCGTTGAGAATAGGTGCGGCGTTCCCGGGTCGCCAAAGATCAGATGCTCAAATCGCGAGCGCCAACAGTCATCGCAATATACCGTCACTCCGCTGGCACCAGAAGCCGAGTACTCCAACTGGAGATGACGCAGCGTTACCCTATTCACCGGCGCGCCACCGTTCGCAATGGTGAATACGTTATCACCCGCGGTAAATTGAACGATCTTTGTCGTCCCGCCGTTGGTGCCGTACAAGAGCATGTTTCCGGACGAGATTGTCAGCGCCTGGGTAATTTTGTAAGTCCCGACAGGGAAATACACTCCTTGCCCGGTCGTCTGCGCCGTGTTGATACACGACTGGATGCTCGCTGTATCATCCGTAGTGCCATTGCCCACGGCCCCACAGTTCACTTCGACGTTCAGGTCCTGCGTCGGAGACGTTGCAAGCGCCTGCGACAAGCATGCGGAAAGCGCCGTAAGCGCAATTACAACGAACAACTTAGTTCTAAGCGACCGCATACACATCCCCCGCCAACTGTTTGCCAACTCCCCCACCACTTACTCATGTCGACCAACCACCATCTATCACATGACACTGCCCCGTAGTAAACGCCGCCTCGTCCGACGCCAAGTACAACGCGAGGCAAGCGACTTCCCCGGCTGTGCCCAGACGTTGCATCGGCTGACGTGCACGAAATGCCTGGAGCGATGCTGTGTAATCGCCTGACGCGCGAAGTCGCGCGTGAAGACTTGGGGTATCAATCGTGCCCGGACAGATCGCGTTACAGCGGATCCCCTGCGTGACGAAATCCGCCGCAATCGCTTTTGTCAACCCGACGACCGCCGCTTTCGCACTGCCATATGCAAAGCGATTTGGCACACCTCGCACTGCCCCGACGACAGACGCGATATTGATGATTGAGCCACCACCCCGGCGTAGCATCTCCGGCAGATAGGCTCGGATCAAGTGGTACATCGACGTGACATTAATGTCAAAGGAGACCTTCCAGTCCTCCTCGGAGCAGTCCAGAATCGTTCCGGTGGCGACGTATCCGGCGCAGTTGACCAGGATGTCGATCGGGCCTGTGTGCTTGCGGACGGCCTCGATTCTCTCCATTTCTCCGACATCGAGTCGCATGCGGTGTCCACAGGAGATCTCAGAGAGGAGCTTTTCATCGGCATCGGTCGCCCAGACAGTCGCGCCCTCCCGCTCAAAACCCTCCGCGGTAGCACGCCCAATTCCCTGACCCGCTCCGGTAATCAGCGCAACTTTGCCGTCGAGGCGTCCGCGAGAACGTACAACCATCACGTCTATCTCCGTGTCTCGCAGAGACCACCCACTGCGTCCGCGGATTTGTACGTCAGGAGGAATTCCCTATGACCGAGCTGTTCCGACTTGGAAGTCCAGCCGGAGGCCATCTTGAGTACGAGTGAGTAAATCTCATCTCCAACGGCATCAATAGTCGCTGTACCATCGAGAATTCTGCCTGCATTGACATCCATGTCGTCCTCCATCCGCTCATACGTGTGCGGGTTGCCGGTGATCTTTATCACCGGTGATATTGCCGAGCCGACGACTGACCCTCGACCCGTCGTAAATAGGGTCAGGTGCGCGCCACAGGACATGATTTCGCCAATCTCTGTATTGTCCGCAATATTCGGGAATCCAAATTTGGGGGGTGACTCCGGAACAATATCGAGCAAGTACAGCCCGGCCTCCCTCGGCAAGTCGGTCGGGCGAATCACGCCGCGAATGGGGCGACCCCCGGACTTCACATACGCGCCGGCAGACTTCTCTTCTTGAGTGGATAGTCCTCCCTCGGCATTACCGGGCGCAAAACTTCCGAACCCCATGGCCCGGTAATAGTCCGCGGCTCTGCGAATTGATTGCCAGATCGCTTCTGAAACCTCCGGCGTCGCTCCACGTCCGCTGAGAGCCCCTTCACAGCCGATCATCTCTCCGGTCTCCTCGAATATGCAGATCGCCCCCGCATCGACGAGGCGATCAAACGCTCGTCCCACCGCCGGATTGGCCGCAATACCGCTTGTTCCATCCGAGCCACCGCAGACCGTTCCCACAGTCAAATCCGAGACGCGCACAGGCACCCGCCGCTCCCGCTCTTTCATCGCTGTGCGCACCCGCGCAATTGCGGCACCAGCCGCATCAATACTCAGGCGTGTACCACCCGAATTCTGGATGACTACCGTCTCCACGGGCCGTCCGCTTGAGGCAATCGCCGCCGCCAGTCCCTCGCGGTCGAAGCCCTCGCACCCTAATGAGATCAGAACCGCGCCCCCCACATTCGGGTGCGTTCCAAGCGCGACGAGCATGCGAGACGCATACTCATTTGGATAGCATCCCGGGAAGCCTACTAGGTGCACATGAGCATCGCCTGTCCGATACACTGCCTCGCGCGCGACATGGTGCGCACACTCGACGAGGTAAATCACCGGTATGACGTTCCGTATGCCTTTGCGCCCATCGTCTCGCAGATATCCAGTTGAACTTATCATGTACGGCTCCGTGATTGGCGAGTGTGGCTCGGAATGTAATCACTCTTCATATTATGCAGATGCACCCACTCCCCGGGGAGAATGTCCTTCGTACTGATTCCGATCGACATTCCGTACTTCACGACCGGAGCGCCTGATGGAATCGCCTTTCGAGCAATTTTGTGTCCAAGTTCGACGTCGCTGCACACAATCAGCTCATGCCCCTCGATACTCAACAGCTCACCCGCAACCACGTTGTGCCGGCACACGACGACGTTGTCATCCGGGTGCAATAGGAGCACTGCACCAGTCTGCTCCTGATATTTCTGGTCGTTATCCATGTTCCTCGCACTTGCCACTCTCGGGGGCTGGTTATCAATACGCCCTGTTTACACTCTCGTGAACCATGGTGCGCCGGAGCGCCCTGTGGCACGCCTACCGTCCCGAACTCGACGCACCCACTCCATTCCCGGCAACCACTATTACGCCTACTGTCCACACTCGTAACTCTCGGTCCACCGCGCGCAGCTATTCCCCTCCCTTATTGTGCCCATCCACCCCGCGCCATGATGCCCCCATCTACAGTCACGCATTCACCTGTCATGAATGAGGCTGCTGGACTCGCCAGGAATGCCACGACATGCGCAAGCTCCTCCGGTCTACCAAATCGCTTCATCGGGTATGCCTCAGTCAACCGCCCCATATACCTCGGGTCCGCGATGCCTTTTGCCACCTGCCGCAAAAGTGGGGTATCGAACGTCCCAGGCGCTACCGCCAATACCCGAATATTTTGTTCAGCGTATTCTAGTGCGAGCTGACGAGTGAGCGACAATACGCCACCCTTTGAGGCCGCGTAGGCGGACACGCCCTTCTGAGATTGCAACCCCTGAACGCTCGCTGTGTTGATAATAACGCCACCACCGCGCGCCTGCAGCTGTGGAATACAGCGCTTTGCCAACCAGAAGTGTGATTTCAAATTCACCGTAAGAATCGCATCCCAGAGTTCGTCTGGAAGCTCATGAGCCGGCACGTAGCTTTCCGCCGGTTGAATGCCTACGTTATTACACAGAACGTCGGTGCCACCTAAAGATGCAGCAGCTTCCGCAAGGCGATCGCACTCAGATGCATGGCCGACGTCCGCGCGCACGAAGTGCAGCTTGCCGTCCAAACCTCTCGCGAGTTCGCCGATCTCTTGGCCGGCGGCCGCGTCGCGATCACCGCACACCACATTTGCACCGCGTCGCACGAACTCCAGGGTGATCGCTCTCCCAAGGCCATTTGCCCCGCCCGTTACGGTGACGATCTTATCGCCGAAATCAG
>JAJZKY010000552.1 GCA_021803885.1 Planctomycetota bacterium | reverse complement strand
GGGGCGCATCGCTGGCCCCGGCGAGCGAAAAACCACGGAGGAAAAAAGTCGCGTTGTAGTGGAGACCTGTGGCCCTGGCGCTAGCGCCAAGGCCGTTTTAGGGGTACTTTTGCGAAGGTCGGGTTAGCGCAGTGGCCGATGCCATCTTTGCGATTGTTTACTGGTACGCTCGTCATGGGCCATCAGCGCGTAGCGGTGTTGGGGATGTGGCATTTTCGTTCGCCTTGGAGTTTCCGCATCGTGGTGGCAACTATGCGAGGGTCGCCGCTTTTTGCTCTGAGAGCGAATTGGGCCGGGGTGCAATTGCTTCAGTTGCGGCGAGGCTTTTCCGGCAAGTTAGCGCTGGCGATCGGCCATGATATATCGCTGGGCACGCGATCACCCAAAAGTCTGGGGGATATGCGGTTGCGGCGACATGAGAGTGAGATCGTTGCGAGGGATGCCTGGGGTCACAACATAACATGGCAGTTCGCAGGTCCAGCAGGTCACTTGCGGCAAATGGTGGTGCGTCGCCGTACAGGCGACATTTTAACAGTGCAGTATGGCCGCTATAGCCTGCGGGGCTGGCCGCGGGCGCTGTCGCTATATAGACCAGCCTTGGATTACGCACTTATTTTGCGATTTGGGCGTTGAGGCGGCTCCATGCCGGATTTTCTCTGGCGGGCGCCAGCAGCCGGCTTCTTTTCGGCCGGTCTACAGCAAGTATTGGCCAAACGCTGCACTGGCGGGCTATCCATGGATGTGGTTTCTAGCCTATAATGACGCGGATGAATGAGCAGATGACATCCAAGCGTGGCCGGGCGGATACCAGTGTGCCGCTTATGCAAAGGCCGGTGAACTGGCTTTCGATTATTGCCGCGGGCTGCGTGTTGATCGAGGCCGTGATGCTTTGGAGATATCCAACGTCAGCGGCTCATCCGCCATCGGTGGGCGTGCTGATACTGGCGATGCTGGCTCTTTTTATTGGCGCCGGCGCCCTGGTTTACCGGGTGAATGTGCATGAGCATGCAATTTTAGGGCGATGGCTGGGGCTGTTGGCCATGCTGGGCGGAATTGGTCTTTTTGCGTATAGCGCCATCAACGTTCGCAAAGGGCTGGAGGTAACGCAGCAGGCTCGCATGGAGAAGATTGTGACGGCCTGTCGGGCTTGGGCCAGCAGCCATCATCATGATTTTCCGTCGGATCTGGCGGTGTTGGTGCGTAGCGGGGTCATCAACGGGACGACACTCAGTGATCCGACGCTGGAGTTGGAACCTTTGGTCCTGCCGAAAAATTACAAAACAATGAAGTTGTCGTTGTTGGCTGTGCTGGTGCGGAAAAACAGTGATTATCGCTACACGGGCGCCGGCCTTACGCATGTCAATCGTGCGAACCGCAAGTCGCTGTTGCCGCAGTTGATTGTGCTGTTTGTCAATGATCAGGAACCGGTGAAGGCGGGTCCGCTTGGCTTCGCGGACGGCACAGTTCGGTACATTTTGGCCAAGCAGATGCCACGGGTTCTGGCGAGGTGCAATGTGGCCCGCAAACGGCTGGGTCTGCTGCCGATTAACTTTGATGTGGCTGGGCCGGTTGGGGCGAAGCGCTTGGGGCTAAGCGGTGTGCAGCCGACGACGCGGGGGCGGTGATCTGGTGGGAAAACTGGCAACCCCTGAGCCGAACTGCAGGTGTGGCACATGGTCCCAATGCCGGCTTGGGCATAACCCAGGCGCGTGGAGTGGGCCGTTTGCGTGAGCCGGTGTGACGGACGCGATGGGGTTATGCGGTTAAGTCTACCGCGGTGACGCTTTGCGCTAAGATGAATAAAAGCGTGGCATGGGTGACGGGCCGTCCAAGAATGGCGGTTACGGCTTGGGCGTAGTAGCGCAGTTGGCGGTTGTACATGGCCATTCGCCCCGGTATTTGGGAGGCGATATCGGTTTTGTAATCAATGATGTGCAGCGCGGTGGGTGTGGCCAGCAGCAGATCAATCACGCCGCGAACCAAAACGCGATCGGCGGGGTTGGTGGCCAGCGAGGCACATTCCTGTGGGGCTGCGGCGAGCAAATGCGGCTCCATGGCCCAGAGAAATGGAAGCTCACGGTGGATGTGGCTGGCGCCGTCGGCAGCACCTTGGGCAGAGGCAATGGCAACCATCTGTTGGCCAATGGGCGTTTGAAATATCCAGGCGACTGCGGCGGCATCTATCAAGGCAGCGTCTTGCTGTTGAAAAAGCCGGCGCTCGACCAAGGTGAGCATTTGCTGTTGAATGCCTGCGGCATCCAGGGGTTGGGTGAAATCCAGCAACTGAAGGAGGCGATGGGTGGCGATGCCGCGTTGGATGCCGGGGCTTTGCGTGGTTTCGGGAAGTTGAGAGGTGGGGTGATCCGCGGTTAAAATCAGTTCGGCCGCTGGAGATTCTTCCCAGCCGGCCGGGATGTGGGATTTTAATTCTGTCACTTTGGTGACGGCGGGCAGCATGGTCAGGGGTTGCCAGGGGTAGGTCCGGGTAAGCCGGGTGATCAGCGCCTGCACGTCCGGATCGGCGGGTGGCGGCGTTTCCGTAGAGAGGGGGTTGCGTATTTGGTCAAGCATGGCGGCAGTGGATTGGCTGGCCGGAGTTGAGCCTGATGATTGAGAGGTGGGCGCAGCGGTAGCCGCTCGGCGCACGATCATCATGGCCCGCGACCCATCGGAGAGGCTGGTTTTATCGGCGGCGGCAAAGATGGGGGCGATCCAGTCCAGCGGACATTTGACGGAAGATGGATGGGTGGCTGCTTGCCAAGAGTTGTTGTTTTTATTGTCAACAGAGCCGACCAGGATCAACTGATCCCGTGCCCTGGTCATGGCGACGTAGAGTAGACGGGCTTCTTCGGCGAGCCGGCGCTGATCCGCAGCTCTGCGGATTTGTTGGTATTGCGGCGATGGCCGGCGCTGGCCGGTATCGGGGTTTTTGTATTGCAGACCCAAGCCATTTTCCCGGTCGATCAGGCAGTCGCCTTGCACATCCCGGTCATTAAACTTGGAACTCAGACCGGCCAGAATGACGATGGGAAATTCCAAGCCTTTGCTTTTGTGGATGGACATGATGCGCAGGGCGTCATCGCCGGCAGTCGCCACAGGGGCAGAGCCCAGGTCGATATCCTGATCCTGCAAGTCGCGCAAAAACGAAAGGAACCGGCCAAGGCCCTGGCGCTGGAAGTGGGAAAACTGCATGGCCCGTTGATAGAGCATGTGCAGATTGGCGACGCGTTGTCGGCCATGGGGAAGGCCGGCGGACCAGATGAGCAGGCCGCTTTCTTGATAGATGTGGGCCAAGCCTTCCGGCACGCCGAGGGTGCGGATGGCGGCGCGCCAGCCATCAAGTTTGTGGAAAAATGTCTGGAGCCGTTGCGGCAGATCGGCGGAGTCGGCAGGTGCTGCGCCCGTAACAGGATGATCCATGGCGCTAAAAACCGCCTGATGGAAGGGCCGGTTGCGAGCCGGCGGAAACTCTACCCGAATTGCCGCCAGATCATCATAAGAAAAGCGGCCGAGCGGGCCCAGGAGCGTGGTGGCCAGCGCGATATCCTGAAACGGATTGTCCAAAACTTCCAGCAGGGCGATTATTTCCTGAACTTCGGGGGCGGCAAAATAGCCGGTGGTCAGGGCGCTTTGGGCAGGAATGCCGTTTTCCAGAAATACGCGAACAAATTCCTGCGCCTGGTTTCTGGGGCTGCGCAGCAAAATGGCAATATCACGGTAGGCGATGGGGCGGGCCTTGTCTTTGGGGGAAGGCGATATTTTATTTTGACCCATGATCTCGCGAATGCGATCGACTAGAATCACGGCTTCTTTATGGGCTTTGCTCATGTCGTCGATGGCGGCATCGCTGCCATCGGCGGGGTCATTGCTGTCGGCTGGGGTTTGGGCGGAGTCATCGTGGTCAACTTCCTCAGGGGCGGCGGAGCGAGCCTGCGAGGCCACGATCAGGAGTTCGATGGGGCTGCCGGTCAGGACGTGAGGTTCGCAGGTGGCTGGAGCCGGGCGACCATGACGCAGGGGTGGCAGACCGGTTGCGCCCGCATCTGCCGGAAGCCGGGCAAATAGCTTTTGGAAAATCAGGTTCATGGCATCAAGCAGATTGGGAAGCGTGCGGAAGTTTTCGGTCATTTCAACCAGACGTTGTGATGGCCCCGGCGAATGGCGAAGGGCGTTGGC
>JAJZKY010000551.1 GCA_021803885.1 Planctomycetota bacterium | reverse complement strand
CGGGCTGTGCAGAACGCGAACGAGCGCCTCGAAGCAGTCGGCATCGAGTTTGTGAGGTACATCCTGACGCATGATTTCGAGCACCCGTTCGGTGCTGAGCGCTTCGCGATACGGTCGTTTCTTAGAGAGCGCGCCATAGATGTCCGCGACGGTGAGGATGTGCGAGTCGAGCGTAAGCTGGGCGGCGACCAGGCCGTCCGGATAGCCCGAGCCGTCGAGCTTTTCATGGTGCTGTCCGGCGATGCGAGCGATGTCCTCGAAGCGGTGAATGCGGGAGAGAATCTGCTCAGAAAGCCTGGAATGACCCTTGATTACGGCAAATTCTTCAGGCGTTAGACGACCGGGCTTGTCGAGAATGGTGTTGGAGACGCTGAGCTTGCCGAGGTCATGCAGCAAGGCAGCGCGATAGAGGCGCTGGATGCGCAACGGCTCCAAGCCCGTTTCGCGGGCGATGGCAACGGGGCTGCGTCGGTGACTCCGATGGAGTGAGCAAAGGTGAAGGACGACTTGGCATCGACAGGCAGACACGCTGCGCATGGCCGGGAACCGCACCTTCGGTAAGATCAAGCGCGTAGGAGAGAGCGGAGAGGATCTCGCGGCGGGGAATGCCGGAGCCGGGAGAAGCTGTGAAAGCGGGAAATGGCAGAACGGCAGGCATTGAGCACCTCATCCATAGAACGATAGCAGCCGACAACTGGATGTATTGGCCGACAACGCAAGGCATGCAACGTGCAGATGGGAAAGTCATCTTGACCGGGCTTGGAGTGGTTCGTATACTGGGGGAGCGACTGCGGGAGTAGCTCAGTGGTAGAGCATCGCCTTGCCAAGGCGAGGGTCGCGAGTTCAAATCTCGTCTCCCGCTCCATTTTGCCCTCCGGCTCATGCCTGGGATGGCTACAGCAAAGTGGATCGAGCCTCAACAAAACGTAGCCTAGCCAGGGCGCGGTACCCAAGTGGTAAGGGAGAGGTCTGCAAAACCTTTATGCGGCGGTTCGATCCCGCCCCGCGCCTCCAATCTTCTCAACAACTTAGAGGAAATCCCCGATCTGCTCAAATAGTGGACTGTGGGTCTTTTGTGGGGACTATTTGCATTCAGCCCCCGTTTTCGCCTCATTGCGTTGACAGCCTAACAAAACAAAGGGCTTATTGCGCGGCTTTTGGATTCAGTCGCCAAATTAGTCACCAGATGGCAAAAGTGCTCTTTTTGATGCCCTGGCAGGTCAAATGACGGTCTGTTACCCCCTGAAAACCGCCTTAAACCGACGAACGGGTTCTTCCTGACCTTGAAGTGTTGCGGGTAACGCATGACCCCTGGGGTACACTAGCGCCAGAATTATTTAGGGTGATTTCCGTTTCCACCGCTTCGCGCGGAAATTATCAAGCATGTTGTTATAAATAAATGATTTATTTTTTGATTCGATGCGGAAATCGCGGAAATTGCACCATGCTTCCAGATGGCAGAGAGGTTGCTTATTAAAGAATAAGCCGCTATTTTTTAATAGCTGAAGCCGTTATGAAAGGATGCTTGCATAGTCAAGATGCCAGCCCAAAGGGAGACGGGGGAGTACGCGGTCACCAGCACAACGGGGGAGAGTGTCCGGGCGTTCGTTCCGCGTCCGTTGCCTCCTGATCCGCCGTTGGTACTGGATGCCTTTCATCCTCTCCTGGACCGGGCGAATCAGGCGCTTGGACGTCTGGATGGGCTTTCCACACTTCTGCCGGATACAGAACTGTTCCTGTACCTCTACGTTCGCAAAGAGGCCGTGCTGTCCTCGCAGATTGAAGGCACGCAATCCTCGCTCTCCGATCTGCTCCTGTTTGAAAATGAGGTCGTGCCGGGCGTCCCAATCGACGATGTGCGGGAGGTGTCCAACTATGTGGCGGCCATGCAGCATGGCTTGGAACGGCTCCGGGACGGCTTCCCGCTCTCTTTGCGTTTGATCCGTGAAATTCACGGCATCCTATTGCAAGACGGGCGCGGCGGAGACCGTACACCTGGAGAGTTTCGCCGGTCGCAGAACTGGATTGGTGGCACACGTCCGGGGAACGCGGCATTCGTTCCGCCTCCGCCTGAGCGCCTGATGGAGTGCCTGGACAGCTTTGAAAAGTTCCTCCATGACGAGACACAGACGCTTCCGCTGCTGGTTCAACTTGGATTGATCCATGTGCAGTTTGAAACCATTCACCCTTTTCTGGATGGCAATGGAAGACTTGGGCGCTTGCTTATTACGCTGCTACTCTGCGCGCGCGGCGCATTGCGGGAGCCTCTGCTGTATCTGAGCCTTTACTTCAAGACGCATCGCGCGGCGTATTACGACCTGCTCCAGCGCGTGCGGACACAGGGCGTTTGGGAAGAATGGCTGGCCTTCTTCCTGGAAGGGGCAGAGGTTACGGCAAAGCAAGCCGCCGATACTGCCGTGGAATTGATTCGCCTATTTGAAGCAGACCGGAAGCGCATTCAGGCGATAGGTCGCTCTGCGCTCTCTGCGCTGCGAGTCTATGAGTACATGCAGAAGAAGCCGCTTATCAATATCGGCCTTGCCGCACGCGCGCTGAACCTGTCCGTTCCTACCGTGAGCGGCGCATTGGCACGGCTGGCAGAGTTGGGCATTGCACGGGAGGTCACCGGGCGGGAGCGTGACCGCATCTTTGCCTACACCCAATACCTGAACATTGTGAGCGCCGGAACCGAGCCGATCCGGTAGTAAGCAGGGCCGTGTTACACCAGTGAATTGTTCAAGACCAAACTGAAAATTTGCTGTGGGGACTTTTGTGGATAGGAAAAGATGGCCTTCCGTATGTCATGGTCAACGGTGATCCCAAAGAGCCAGCGGAGCAAGAGCGCCATGACATAGAAGCTTCTCTGAACATGAAAAAATCAGAACTTAAGAGCAGCAAAGCCAGTCTTCGAGCCGTGGAAGCCAACCTTAAGGCTGCCGCTTCTGAGCTAGACTCTCATCGCAAGCAGCTGGAGCGCGCGAAAGAAGCACTGAGCAGGTACGACGAGGTATCCAGGTAATAGCTTCCGCGACTTCATTCCTCCCCCAATAAAATCAACTCGTTCGAAGGCTTGAGACTGTTTTTCCAAGACTCGCCTGGTGCGCCAGCGTTTATTGCCGCATCAAGCTATCCTTTTATCCAAGCAGAACGCGAGGTTGAGACTTGCGGAGAGTCTCCTTAACATGGCAGGTTGATTGCCGAACTATGAAAGTAGGCAGCACCCGAATCAATCGGTTCGGTGTATTCGTCTTTCGAATCATGTTCAACAAGGTGGATGCAGCGATCCCGCCCATTTCACGAAGTGGTTGGTGGACGGTAGTCAAGCCCGGATTATTTGTAGATGCACTCAGAACATCATCAAAACCAACGACAGACACATCGTGTGGAACTCGTAAATTCGCCTCACTTAGAGCGCGGATGGCGCCAATTGCAGAAAGATCATTGAAAGCAAATATTGCCGTGAACTTTTTGTTTCTTTGAAGTAGAGCGCGCGCTGCTGCGTGTCCGGATACTGTTCCCGTGGAAGAACCCTCTAATTGAACAGTCAACTGCGGATCGATATCAATTCCTAACAGAGAAGACACGTCGCAAATTGCCTTCCAGCGGAGCTTTGTATCCGAGCTGAACACCTGCCCCTTTATAAAGGCTATCTTTCTATGCCCAAGTGTAAGCAAATGTTCCAGAGCAAGTCTCACCGCTTTTGTATGGTCGAGTTGAATATTTACAACACCTTCATGCGGTTTGTGTCCTGACACGGCAATGATCGGTACGGGGAGTTCCTGGTTGATCTGGGTGTCGACTGCGATGATACCTTCCACGGCTCGTGAAAGCAGCAGTTTTGGATACCCCTCAAGAAGCTCCGGACGGTGGCGATGACTCACAATAAAGTAGAAGAAACCTTCCTGTAACAATGCATCCTCTATGCCACTCAATACAGCGGTGGAATAACCTTCGCTGATCTCCGGGACCATTACGCCGATCGTGAAGCTTTTTTTATTCCGTAGCCCGCGCGCGAAGAAATTCGCCTCATATTTCAACAAGGACGCAGCTTCCAAAATGCGCTTCTGCGTTGATTGTGGAATTCGGCCAGGATCGCCTCGTTGACTGCCATCATCAGGGCCTTCGCGTCCGGCTGGGCAGCCACGTCTCCGCGGGCCAGCCGCTCGCTCACGCGCAGCG
>JAJZKY010000550.1 GCA_021803885.1 Planctomycetota bacterium | reverse complement strand
GGCACGTTTCACGGTCTTCGGGTCGCAGCCGCAGAGGGCTGCGGCTGCTCGGTAGCTGCCCACGTCGGTGTAGGCGGCGATCATGTCCATCTTCTCCCTCGCTGATTTCATGGGGGTGTCCTCCGGTTGGAGCGATGACTGGTGTGCACCGCCATCGTCTCCAGCCGGGGGATCTTCCCGGTGGATGGTTCAGCGAGGGGTGAGGACTTCTACCTGGCCACCCGCGGGGACTTCTCCTTGGCCACCCGCGGGGACCTCGAACTGGCCACACGCGAGGACTTTCTCATGGCCATGGACATGCCCTGCCGGGTGCCCGTTGCCTGCGCACCCGGTGAGAGTGCACCGGCGGTGACGGGTAGGACTGGCCCACGCCGAGGTTGGAGAGGACCGCCGAGGTCTTCTGGAAGCTCAGCCCGAGGGCGTCGTGCAGCCAGGTGGCAGGGCTTCGGGCATTGCGGGCCGATCTGACTGGCAGCAGCCCCGAGGGCATCGGAGGTCTGCTCGGGATGCCTGCCCTGGACCCGCTTCCTACACGACCGGCATCGACCGACACCTACGGTGAACCGGGTGACGACCGGTCGGGCGTCGGGAAGCTCGCAGAGGAACTGTTCGGCGTCCCGGATGTAGACGACCTCACCACCGCAGTCCGGACACAACGACGGCAAAGGGGCTGCGAGCTCCCGTTCGACCGGGCCGACCGGTGCGGCCCGGTGCGGCCCGATGGCCATGACGCCCGTGGCTCTTCCCCGAACGGCGGCCCGGCCGGGCCGGCTCCTCTGTCGGGTCGCCCTTCGAGAACGGCGCCGCCTGGCGTTTGCCCGAACATCGGCTGTTCTCCAGCAGCTTCACCAGGTCGGCAATGCGCGCATCGCGGGCAGCGAGCGATTCGTCACGTGCAGCAAGCGCTTCGGTGAGCTCGGAGTTGCGGGCTTCCAGGTAGACGACTGTTGCCGTCAGCTCGGTGAGGAAGCCGGCGTCACTGCTCGGAGAGGGGTCGCGCGTCGGAATTCCCAACCGCACGCGCGTGCCTCGGCAAGGGGGTGGACCCCGCTATCCAAGTGCACCTGATCGGCCGACCAGGCCTCCTCCGCCTCCCATCCACCCCGACGTCATGGGCTGCACGTGCTAAACTTCCCCAGTGGTACGGGGGAGACCTTACGCATCGGCGCCCGAATACCGAGTATACGTCAGCGATCGCGGCAACATTTTCATGACGGAAATTGCGTCTGTGATCGCTGCTGGTTTGGCTGATTTGGGACTGTCGGTTATTTTTCCCGCTCCCGGTCTGCCTGAACCCGAGCGCAACCGAATCAACGTGGTTGTCGCGCCCCACGAGTTTTTCTTTCTCTTCACCGGAGCAAGTTCGGAAGAGCTCATGAGGGCCGCGTCCCACAGCATCTGCATCGGTGTCGAACAACCTGGAACCGAGTGGTTCGAACGAGGCCTCACCTATGCCAGCGAAGGCCCGATCATGTTCGACATCAACGCTTTGGCAATCGACGAGCTCGCTCACCGTGGATACGAAGCAGAGCAGCTGACGATCGGCTACCACCCGATGTGGGATCGCTGGGGCGGAAATCGTGACAAGCAGCGCACAACGGACGTTCTCTTTCTTGGAGCTCTCACCAAACGGCGAGACGCTGTCCTCGGTGAGGCTGTGCGCCATCTCTGGGAGTGGAACTCCGACTTGCGCCTCTTCGCAATGGCGGGGCCGGTTCGCAATCCTGATAAGCATTTTATCGCAGGACATGACAAGTGGGATCGCCTTGCTGACAGCCGAATCCTTCTCAATGTGCATCGTGGCGATGTGCCCTATTTCGAATGGGTACGGGCACTCGAGGCAGTTGTGAACGGATGCTTGGTTGTGACAGAGATGTCAATCGAATATGGGCCCTTGGTGCCGGGAGAGCACATCGTCGCCATCCCGTCGGACCTCGTCGGGCCGTATGCGACCAGCCTCCTCGTGGACGAGGAGCGTAGATCGTCGATGACCCAGGCAGCCTACGATCTCATCCGCACCAAGTTCGAGATGTCGTCCCTCCTGCGACCTGCATGCGAGCTGATGGAGCAGGCCTCGGCGAGCCGGGTTCGACACCGCCCCAAGCTGAACCGTCTTCCCCTGAGCGCCACCTCGGACACGGCGCCTTCACCGAAGTCGCTGCATCCGCTCAGTGCGGACGCGTTGGAGACCGAACGTCAGATTGGTGCTCGGGTAAAGCAGCTCCTCGACCACGAAACCTCTCTGGTCAGGCAGATCGAACATCTGCAGGCGTTCATGGCCCATGGGGACGGCGACCATGTGGACGTGTCAACCACATCCGCCTGGGAGACGGCTGACCCCGATGTCTCGGTCATCGTCACCTGCTATAACTACGCTACCGTCGTCGAACGCGCGATTCGTTCCGTTGTCGCCAGCACTGACGTGAGCGCCGAGCTCGTTGTCGTCGATGATCACTCGTCCGACGACTCGTTGGGCGTGATCCGTGGTGCCATGGAAGAGCTCGACTGGTTCCCAATCAAGGTGGTCGCTCGCGCTGCAAATGCCGGGCTGAGCGAGGCTCGCAATCTCGGCGCCGACCATGCCCGCTCAGACAAGCTGTTCATGCTCGATGCGGACAACTGCATCTTCCCGCGCTGCCTCCAGGCCCTGTCCGCACAGCTCGACCTGGCGCAGAAAGCTGCCTTCGCCTACGGCATCATCGTCAAGCACGGCGAGAACGGCCTCATGAGCGCGACGCCGTGGGACGCGACGCTCCTCGCTCGTTGCAATTACATCGACGCCATGGCGATGCTCCGGAGGTCGGCATTTGATGCCGCTGGCAGGTACGACGCCCAACACGGGATCTGGGGCTGGGAGGACTACGAGCTCTGGCTGCGGATGGCCGATTTGGGTTATGAGGGCGTGCTGGTGCCGACGCTCATCGGCTGTTACGAGGTCCACGAGGGTTCGATGATCGAAACGGTGAACCTCGACAGCGCGCAAGTCTACGCCAGACTCCGCCAGAAGTATCCTTCGCTGCCGTGGCCAATCGACTGAGTCAGATGTCCGATACCGAGGTAGGTGTGGATCCAACACTGCGGGCAGTGGAGGGACGTCGGCACGAGCTCGAGGTGGAGGTTCGCGTGCTGCGCGACCGCCTGGCCCAGCGCGACACCGCGCTCGCCCAGCTGAACCGCCGTCTGCTCGAGCTCGAACGGGGGGACTTCTCGGGCGCCAGTCCCGTCCATGCCCGCCTGCAAGCGTTGCGTCAGGAGTTGGAAGTGGCAACGCAACGGGTCCTCGAGCTCGAGTCTCTGCTCGCGGACGCCAACACCCGGGCCGCCAGCGCCGAACGGGAGTTAGCAGCCATGCGCCAAACCAAGGTCTTCCGTTGGTCAGGTCCATTGCGCGCCGCATACCGGGTCATCGGCGGGCAGCGGTGACTCCTGCCAGCCGCTACCACGCCGAGATCAATCTGCGTGACCCCAATGACCCGCGTGTCGCTGCAATCGGACGCGTCCCGGCACGCAGCAGCGTGCTCGACTTGGGCATGGCGGATGGGTCACTCGCCCGGGTGCTCACGGCAATGGGGTGTGCCGTGACGGGTGTCGACATCGACGCGAACGCGATTGCGGCGTCGACAGGAAGTGTCGAGGAAGCCTTCGTCGCTGATCTCGGCACCGTCGACCTCCCGACCCTGGTCGGAGGGAGACGCTTCGACGTCGTCCTCGCTCTCGACGTGCTCGAGCATCTCCCCGACCCGGTCAGCGTCCTCCGGGCGATGGCCGGCGTCGTGGCAGACGATGGCTGGGCCATCCTGTCCATTCCCAACGTCGCCCACGTCTCAGTGCGGATGGACCTCCTCCGGGGGCGGTTCACCTACCGCGACTCGGGTCTCCTCGACCGCACCCACCTCCGCTTCTTCGATCGTGCTGGCTTTGACGCGCTGCTCGACGAAGCGGGTTGGATCGCCATAGACCGGGTGGAGGTCACCCGCGAATACGGCGAGACCGAGATCGAAGCTGATCCCGAGCTCGAAGATATCGCTCGCGAGGTGTCAGCCGACCCCGAGTCCCTGACCTACCAATTCGTGGTGGTGGCAGTGCCGAACGGGTCGCCGGTCCTGGCCCGGCCCACGGTGCTGCCCGCTGCTGAAGCCCAGAACACCCTCCTCGAGGCTGTCGCCTACATCCGCCATCTCGAATCCGAACTGGCCGCGCTC
>JAJZKY010000549.1 GCA_021803885.1 Planctomycetota bacterium | reverse complement strand
CTGTCGTTTGCGCTCAGCGCGAGGTTGCGCAAATCAGTGAAAACCCGCAGAACTTCTCAGGAGGCCTAATAACCGGCGGCGGCGTGACTGTGGATGGCGTTCAGAGCGTGCGCAACGAGCTGTTGAATTTGCAGATCCAGCAGCAGACCTCGCTCAAAAGCAGTGCGGACGCCCAATCCTCCAGCCTCCAGGCGCTGCAGCCGCTGTTCAATACGACCGGCGAGGATATCGCGAGCACTCTGAGCGCATTTTCAAGCAGTCTTGGGCAGCTCTCCGCCAACCCTACAAACTCTGCAGTGCAGCAGAGTGTCTTGACGGCGGGACAGAACCTGGCCAATTCCTTCAACAGCACTGCGAGCGGCCTTCAAAGCGCGCAATCGGCGGCTGACCAGCAGGTGACCCAGACTGTGGCGCAGATCAACTCGCTTACGAGCCAGATTGCCTCGCTCAATGCGCAGTTGACGGAGCCGGTCGTGACCCAACAAAACGGCGGCACGATTCAGGATCAACGGGACCAGCTTGTGCAACAGCTCTCGACGCTGACCGGCATTTCCATCACCCAGAGCAGCGATGGCGAGGTGATTACGACCGGCAACGGCACGCCGCTGGTGATGGGCAGCCAGAGCTTTACCCTGCAAACCACGACCGGCGCGGACGGCTTCAAGCAGGTGCTGGACTCGAACGGCAACAACATTACCACGAGCCTCCAGGGAGGCCAGCTTGGCGGGCTCATCCAGATGCGTGATCAGGTGATACCCGGATTCATGAACTCCCTGAACGGCCTTGCCAGCCAGTTCGCCGCCAGCTTCAATGCCGCTCAAGCACAGGGCTACGATTCGACCGGTGTCGCCGGACAACCTTTCTTCAGCATTCCCTCGACGGGTTCGGCCGCCGCCGGCATCACCGTTGCGTTAACCAGCGGCTCCCAGATAGCGGCCAGCTCCGACGGTTCTGCCGGCAGCAACGGCAACGTGAGCAAACTTCTTGCTGCTGTAAACGGCAACATGTCTTCCGGCCAAACGCCGGCCGCGGCCTACTCCGATTTGATCTACCAGGTAGGCAGCGCCACCTCCAATGCCAATGCGCAAACTGCGGCGTTGAGCAACAGCATTACGCAGCTCACCAACCAGCAAAGCTCGGTCTCCGGCGTCAACCTTGATTCGGAGACCTCCAACCTTATCCGTTATCAGACGGCGTACGAGGCCGCAGCACGCGTCGTAAGCACCATTCAAATCCTGAACACCGTTGCCCTCAATATGGGCAGCTCGCAGACGTTCTAACTCCTATGCGCGTAAATACGAACATCGTCCCCAATATCGTGGCCGACATCAGCGAGAGCCAGGCGACGCTCAATACCCTGCTGCAGGAAGTTGCCACCGGAAAGAGCGTCAACACGCCCTCGGATAATCCCAGCGCTGCCGCGTTGATGGTGAATAATACTCTGGAAACGGCGAACGTCGACCGGTACACCCAGAACATCTCCAGCGCGCTGTCGCAAGTGCAGCAGGCGGGCTCAGTGCTGAGCTCGGTGGTTTCATCCCTGACTCAGGCTGTGTCTCTGGGCACCGAAGGCGCAAACAGCACCACCAACAGTTCCAATCTCGCCGCTTTGGCGCAGCAGGTGCGGTCGATCCTTTCCACGGTCGTATCCCAGGCCAATGCGTCCATCGGCGGTGTGTATTTATTTGGGGGGACTGCAACGGGCGCGGCACCTTACGCCGCTGATTCTTCCTCGCCTACCGGGTACGCGTACACCGGAAACGCTAACGCTAACTCCGTCGTGGTGGGCGACAGCCTGAGCGTTCAGATCAACTTGCCTGGGAGTCAGATTTTCTCCAGCTCAAGCAAGAGTGTGATCGGGGCGCTCAGTTCGCTGGCAACTGCACTCCAGAGCGGAAACAGCGCGCAGATTGCTAGCGCCACCACGGCCGTGAATTCAAGCATTCAAACGATCAGCCAGGCGCAGGGCTTTTACAGCAACGCTGAAAGCCAGTTGAACTCGCAGGAGAACTACCTGCAGCAGGAGACCGTCACGCTCACGACGCAACAGAATAACCTGGTCGGGGCGAATATGGCGACGGTGGCCACTGAACTGGGCCAGGCTGAAATCGACAACAGTGCGGCCCTGGCTGCGGCGGGGAGGGTTCTTCCCAACACTCTGCTCAACTATCTCCCGCCGCCCATGTAGTACCGTGACTGCGTGATTCAGTAGTCGAAATTCAGCCCAGCGCAGGCCAGGAGGTCCGCACAAATGCCGGCCATGAGGCTGGCGCTGCTGACTTCCGTTCCGGAACTTTACGGATAAGGTAGTAGAGCCGGCTAGAGTAGATCCAGAGTTCCTAACAGGAGATTCAATGTGGCGGAGAGGCTCTTGTCTCAAGAAAGAACCAATTCGAACGCCTCTTCCAGCAGAGTGGATCCCCTGAAGCTTCCCTAGAGCCTGTTATTAACTTCCTGCCAAAGTGACGAACAGTTTAGCGAGCATGAGGCAAGCGAAAGCAAGGTAGTGCAGTCCGGCGAGGGTTTGCGCGAGACGTTCGTAGTCGCGAGCCAGGCAGCGGAAGCAGGCTGCCCATGCAAAGCTTTTCTCCACCCTCCATCGTCGTGGCAGGAGCACGAATCCGCGTTTGGCTTCGGTGTGTTTAACCACTTCGAGCCGTATGCCGTGTTTCTGCGCGGCTTCCGCTGCATTCTCTCCGGTATAGCCTTGATCGACGTAGCCCAGTTCAACGCTTTCTCCTGTGACCTGCTGCACCTGCTCGGCCAGTTTCTCCACCTGGGCTCGATCCTGCTCGTCGGCAACAGTTATATGGAGCGCCGGAAATGACCCAGCGTATCCACGGCGTGCACCTTCGATCCTTTGCGCCGTTTGGCCTCGTCATAGCCAGCCCGCGCGCCCCACTCCGGCGTGGACTGCAGAGTGCAGCTGTCGAGAACCATGGCACTGGGCTGGCCCTTACGCCCGGCAATCTCCCGAAGTAGCAGACGCAAATCCTCCACCATGGTCTCGGAACACCGCGCCGCCATCCACCGCCGCATCTGTTGATAGACCACGTACCAGGGCGGTAGATCATGAGGCGTCATCCGCCACTGGTTGCCGGTCTTCACAATGTAGCGAAGCCCGTTGAAGACTTCTCGCAATGGATAATCCCGCTGCGCTGCATCTTCCCGGCATAATGCCAGATATGGCGCTACGAACGCCCGCTCCTCATCGGAAACGTCACTCGGGTAGCCCCGCCGCTCTGCCTGGCTCACTCTTCCAGAATGAGCATCTCCCTCTCAACCAACTCATCAAAAACCAACAGCAGGAGCAAAGTTAATAACAGGCTCTAGGCCGACCAACTCACTAACCGTCGCACAGACTCCGCAGAAGACGGTCCGGAGTGCTGACCTCTGGCAACGGGAGGGAGGACTTGCGGGACGGAGAGCATGCCCTTGGACTCCATCTGGCGCCAGATTTCGCAAACCTCAAGGACTTCAGAGATGAGCTCTTCGAAGAGCTCGACCGATTGCCGGACTTGGGCGGCTAGGAGCCTTCGCCGCAGATCGGCATAAAACTCAATCAACTGCTGCGCCAGCTGGCCGGATTCGCGATCGAGCCATAACTCGAGGAAGCCGACCACCGCCAAGGCATGCCTTACCGCCTGGGCACGCTGTTCCAGATCGCCGGCTCGTTGCGCGGAAGCAGCGCAGTGAAGATCGCAGGCGAGCGTGTCATACAGCGCGATCAACTGTTCTAGTCCGCTTGCTCCGGTTGCCGACGCCCTTCGGTAGGCTAGGTCCATTGGGTTCATAGCTCTCACTAACCACCTTGTTGCATTTGCGCTGGTGTGTAATATCCCAGCTCGGTGTTAATCTGCTGCATCTCCATCGGCAGCTGCTGGAGTAGAATCTCGGCCTTGCTGTACTCGCTCTGTAACTGAGTCTGAAGGGGCTGAATGTAGTTGGTCTGGAAGTTGTTTATGTCGGTTTGCAGGGTTGTATTTTCGCTGTTGATGCTCTGCAGGTCCACCGTGAATGCGCCGTCGCCCGGGGCAATGAAGGAGGTTAGCTGCTGATCGAGCATGTTCGCAAAGCCGTTTAGTGCGCTGCCTTGGAAGAACGACTGCACGTCGCTGAAATTATTGTTAAGAGCACTTTGCAGGGTGGCGGAGTCAAGGCTCAATGTTCCGTTGTTGTTCACCTTCAATACCTCCACCAACAGCGA
>JAJZKY010000548.1 GCA_021803885.1 Planctomycetota bacterium | reverse complement strand
GGCGGCACCACGCCATGCTCCTTGCAGTGCTTCCTGTATAGCCTCCAACATAGACTGTGGATGGTTCCGATGAAGATGTCATCGCCTATAGGAACCATCTTGCCCAATCTATCTGCCATTTCGGCGGATGCTTTGCGCGTGAATGTACAGACGCAAATCCTGGCTGGATCTACGCCACGATACATTAGTTCGACTACGCGACCTGTTAGAACCCTGGTTTTTCCCGCGCCAGCACCTGCCAGTACCAACACCGGACCATCGCCGTGTAATACGGCGGCGCGTTGTTCGTCATCCAAATCCATCCGGGTTCCTCCTCCCCGGTCGCGGTTTATAGATTGCACACGTCGATCACGTCATACGGCGTGACGCCGAGTGCTGCCGCGAGGAGTGGGACGTATGGTTCCAGCGGCTGAGATCGCCCAGCCTCCCATCGGCACACAGTGGAGTGATGTACTCCGACATATTGCGATAGCTGCTCCACCGTCAAGCCGCGAGCCTGCCGTAGACGACGCAAGCGCGCGCCCGCATCTGCGTGTTTTTTTGTGTCCATTTCGCGCACCCTCCCTTCCTGCCCAGTATACGCCTCCACGCCATAACATGCAATACCGTGCACCGCGCTGGGCGCTGCCTGTACATAGTCGTGCGCTTACATATTCTGTGTGGTGCGGTGGTGCGTTCTTGACGTGCGCCGCGCGTGCAACGGGTATGCTCTGACGTGCTCTGCGGTGCTATGGCTTGCTACACGCGGTGCATTGGCGTATACTGAGCGTAACGCTCCCGCCAACACAAGAGCGCGAAAGGGGGATCACTTGTGTCAAGGACAGTACGGGCAGATGTCGGTGATATCCAGAGGGAATTCGGGCGACGGGTGGAGTGGTATCGCATCAAGTCTGGATGGTCGCGTCACGATCTTGCACTGAAGTCTGGCGTGGATGCAAGCACGTTGTGGCGCATTGAGACGGGGCGCAGCGAGGCATTGCCTCCGACGATTCGCAAAATCGCCGACGCTTTTCGCGAGGCAAAGGAAGCCGGATACGAGGAGCTTATCGCGTGGTCCAGTGATGGCACGTACCACGCCTCGCAAAAGCCGACACGACCAAACAACGTGTCGCAATTGCCCAACGCCACTATTGCGCAGGGGATGGATTGCATAGATGAGTTGAGCCCTGGGGCACAGCGCCCGGTACGTGCCGTCATCCGCCTGCTGACCGGATTCGATGAGGCAGAGCAGCGGGCATGGGCGGAAGAACAAATCAGGAAGCTGTCCGGTATGTGAGGGTTCGACGAGTCAACCGACAGAGGGGCGTTCGACGTTTTTCCCACAAGTTGGCGGGTTTCGCGCGGAACAAAACCCATCTTCGACAAACGGCAGGAGAAGTCTCTCCGACGAGAAAGACCTGACACCCATCCCGCGAGAGGAGGAGTCTCATGGATCCGGCAAAACGATACGCAGCGTACCGCCGCTCCGTCTCTGCGCCAGGAACCGTCACACGCATCGAGAGTATATTATCAAGATGGGAGTCGTTTTGTTCGATAAGAAAGGGCATACTTGATGCAACCACAGAGGACGTAGCAGACTTCATCGCGGCGAGTTGCCGCCTTAGCGCCTCGACGAGGAGTGGCCAGATATACACCCTGCGAACCTTCTACCGTTGGCTCATTGGACAGGGGATTGTATCGTCAAATCCTTGGGACGGGGTTGCTGTGCCGCGCATACCTGGGCGCATTCCTCGCGTCCTTAGCGACGATGAAATGCAGGCCATAGAGCACGCCACCCGACAGGTCAACTCCACCCGTTCCCTCCGCGACAAGGCTTTGATCTTGTTCCTCCGCGACACCGGCTGCCGGGTGGGGGAGGCAATCGGACTCAACCTCAACGATGTAAACCTGCGCAACAATCAGGCCATCGTTCTCGGTAAGGGCAACAAGGAACGAATTGTTTTCTTTAGACAGGAATGTTCCGATACCATGCACGCTTGGATTACAATCGGTCGCCCGAGGTGGGCAAGCGGAACCGGACCGGTGTTCGTCGGTCGGCACGGTGATCGCATATGCTACACCGCCTGCAGAGACGCATTGATTCGCGCCGAGAAGATGGCGGATATTGGTCGCCACGTCAACCCGCACCTCCTGCGACACACCTTCGCTACCGATGCTCTGGAAAGCAACGTTGATCTCCGCTCGCTGCAGATCATGCTGGGCCACGAACGACTCGATACAACAGCAACATACCTGCACGTCTCATCCCAACGTCTCCGTGAACAGTACGACCGCATCAGGGGGTAGAGGCATGATTCGCTTGCGGGTGAAGAATGCTGTGCGCACACCGGAAACGATCCGCCACGTCTTAGCCGCAGATCGAATCGCATCAATAGTCAGGCGAATCAAAGAGGGTAAGCCGCCCAACGCGGAGGAGTTGTCAGAATTGGCCCGCGATCTGAGGTTTCTCGGCGACGATCAGTATGACATGGCGGTCGAGATATACAGGATGCTGGAACGGTCCGCAGTGCGTTCATGCGTGGGTATCGACGGCGCACGCTTGTCTGTAGCATCTGTCATGGCGAAATGGGACCGCCGCACCGCGATGAAGGTTATGCCGTGGAATCGGCAGGCGGGGGTGTGGATCAAAGCGGCAATGCGGTGGAAACTTATCATGGGACTGCCGGGGACAGCGGTACTTGATGGATAGATAGGAAGGGGCCGCGCCCATTGCGGGAGCGGCCCCTTTGTTCATCACGCGGCCCGCAACATTGTGTATGCCGCATCCACCATCGGATGCCCGCCCGTTACAAGCTCAAACCTACGCTCTTGCGCAGTCATGGTGTATCGCTTGGGCATGCGGTGATCCGCGAAATCTGCCACCGCATTCACAACGCCCCATCCTGTCTGGTTGAAGTTGGATAGGTTATCAACCTCCTTCAACCTCAAATACAGATCGTCCCTATCGGAACGCAGCACACGCTCGATTCGTTGTGTGCTGTTCGGCGGGATGGGGATTAGTTTCTCCGTCATGGCCAACCATTGGTTATCGTTGACCTTGATCGAAGCCAACTTCTCAGCTTCAGATGCAAGACTCGACATATACGACGTTGCGAATTGCAATGTCGTGCGGGCATCGCGGATGTGGGATTCGATGTCGCCAACGTGGCGAAACTTCCATGTCCGCGCCGCCCCGTCCAGCGCGAGATTCAGCGTGTTGTTGCACACAACGCGCACTGGCGTCATCGCTACGCGCACGCATGATGTCCCGTCGTGCGAATTGGTGAACACGAGGTATGGTTCAACCTGATCCCCAAGGACGGACACGCCGTCCGTCCTGGCCAGCATCCATACCTTCTTCCCCCCGAACAACGATCCAGCGCTTTCGTATCGAACGGACCCGGACCCGACAAGCTCGTCCGTGAACGCGAACGCATCGCGGTTCTGGATGACGGTGTACCGCGTGCTGACAACCCCCAGGATTGCCCCGTCGGATGAACGCACGTTGGCGAAGTGTCCTTCCACCTCGACAACATCATCCCCGACGGGAGTATAGAGCGGACTGGAGATCACCTCCCAATCAAGACCACTTTCGTGTAGCGCAATCTCGCTGTTGGGCGCGTCTTTGACTGGCGTACCCAATCCGTGCCACGGAACATCGCCTGTGTAGAACATCGTCTCGACCTCTGCTGGCATCTCGGATTCTCCTTTCGTGGGGTTGTCTCCCCATAAATAGTAGCGCCGAGATTCAATATCCCCGGCGCTACTATTTGAAGTCATTATGGTCATCGGTGGGTTCTGGCCAACTTAGTCATCGGCGAGCAACGGATACCCAAGCTCAAGCCACGCTTTTGCACACCTCGTGATATCGATCGGATCGCTAACAACGATCACAACTGGGGTTGCGGGCAGCATCCTGGCTGTGATGCTGCCTCTGTTTTTAGCATCTGCTGGTACGTATTCGATTCGCACCAACCCATCTCGGGACGTGCCGTATAGCCTAACCCTGCTAACGATTGCACGTCCAATCAAGTTATCGTTGTACGTGAAAACGGAATCCCCTTCACGCACCGCGATTGCCGGAGCTTGGACAGTTATGTCCAAGGGTTTCGCCTCCCTTGCATATTGTAGCGCGGTGTTGCAGCTATTCAACCTTTCTTATCGCGGCGGCGATCTTGTCAAGGGTTGTCGCCGCCTCTAACTCGGCTTGGTAATCGTTCTCTAAGATGCCCGGCG
>JAJZKY010000547.1 GCA_021803885.1 Planctomycetota bacterium | reverse complement strand
GCGGTTAAAAGTGCTCACCTGCATGCTGCCGGAGCTTTAGCCGGGTCTGTTGAACTGCCAGCGGATCACGGCGGACCATTGATGTCGGCCACGAGGGAAGAGAGTTGCAAGTGGCCCCGCCGGCCAGGAAGGCGCACCCTATGCCCCCTTAGCCCCCAAACAGGACGTCCATACGTATTGGTATCCAATCCAGAGAGCGCTCACAGCTTTCGATTCCAACCGATGGCTCGACGGTGGCCGGCGACGTGATCTTCCGCAAATCCTAGCCATACATATCCATGCGTCATGGTAAAAACACGATAATTTACCCACTCACTTGCCCGAAGAGCCAATAACGGTTTGGGCCAATTGACGCAGCAGTACCAAGCGGTGACCGGGGCGGTGGACACCGGCAGCACGCCTTCGGTACAATATACCTATAGTGATCCGAGCGATGGGAGCAGCGGCTACGCCGAGAGGGTAGAATTGGTGAACAGTGGAGCAGTAGAGCGCAAGGAAGTAGGCGGGTAAACAGCATGGTATGCCCGAACGACAGTACAGTTGATTACAACTCCGGCGATGCGGGCGCAACGCCGTTCCTTCAGTCCATTACGTGGGGTGACAAGTTTTCCGGGAGGCTGGGCGGGCCTTGAGGCGTTTTATTTTATCGGGGCCGCGTGGAACAGCGTCTCGGCCTGTCGCGGCACGAAATCCGTGGAAAGGGCGGTGGCTATGTGTCTTTCGAACGGGACGGGTTCGCCGGTGCGAACTGGAAGGGGCTGGCGCTCTTGGGCGTGGCCGCACCCCATCCTGGTTGGCGTGGCGATGTTGCCGTGGGTTTGTTGGGCGGGGGTAATGCTCCATTGGCATAACGGGGAGGTCCGCACGCTGTGGCTGGCCTCCGGACGGATCACGGGCCGCCCGGTGGCAATTTACCCGACCTATGACCGGCGGAATGGATGCAGGGTTCTCCCCGCCGGGCTGGCGAAGATTTTCGACCGCGTGCTGGACTCACCACGGCGGGTGACCCGCTCCTATGACCCGGGTTGGAATTTTACGCTTGTGGTGCGGGTTAGAGGCCAGGGGACGGTGCTGCTGCCGGTTGACCTCCACTGGAACCCACAGCCGACCATTGAGATAGCCCCCGTGCACCGCGTGATTCCCGTGTCCCCTTACATAGTTCTCATCGCTCGGTCACTGGACCCGCTCTCGGTCCACTTGGCCGTAACGTACTCAAGCAACAGTATACCCGTTGGCCCGTTCGGCCCGGCCGAACGGGCTTTCCTGCGGAGGATGTTGGCCGGTGACCACAACGATTGGTAGGCAGGCAGTCCTTGGGAGTCTTCGCATGAAAACAGCATTTCAGTCGGCTACAGAGCTTTCCGCGTGTCTACTGTTCGGGATGGTTTTTCTCGGATTTGCCGCCCGTGGGTATTCCGCCGTGACGGTCGAGGTTCCGCTTGCAATTGTAGCCGTGCTTTGGGCACCGGCCGTTGATCTCGGGCTGCGGTTGGTGCGCCTTGGGCTCGCGAGGTGTACCGCTGCGGGATGGCTGCCTGCGGTGATGTTTCTGGGATTCAGTGTGGCCTTTTCATCCGTTGGGACGTTTGCGAGTGCCGATCCGGTGCCGTGGGCCGGGCCGCTCCTGCTTTTGGGTGGAACCTGTGGGCTTTATTATTTGGGTGGGGGCGGGGTGCTTGCCGCCGGGATCGGTACCCGCCTTCTGTGGGCGGTCGCCCTGATTTTTGCCGCCGTTCAGGCGGTAAGCTCGTACCCGCTTCTGCCCGCGGCCAGCACGACCTATACCGCGATTTCGGCTTTGGTCGGCTGCGGTTGGCCATCTCGGCTGCTGGGCAGGGTGCCGAGGCCTGCGACCCCCACACCTCGCGTCGTCCCCACCACGTTTGGCTGGGTAGTTGGCACCGCGATGGTTTTGCTGCTGGGCATGGCGTTCCTTGTTGGGGTCGCCGCTCTGGCGACCAGTTACCAAAACTTTTGCTATGGTTGTGATATACGCAGTCGATGGTGGGACCGCGGAGCGGGAGCGGCGCATGCTGCAGCAGATAGGCGGCCGGGGCCGAGGTATCACGCGGGCGGTTGACGGCCAAGGCTCTGTGGGTTGTGGCACCGGCGGTTGGAACGCGGTCGTGGAATGGAGATAATGGTTTCCTATGGTAACGCTGGTTGAAACGAAGTCGGAATCCAGAACCCGCCGCGCTGGCCGGTTGCGTGGCGGCGTTTGCGGCTCGGCGGAAAAATCTGTGCCACAACCCGTCGATTTCTTCGCAGCGTGCGAAGATTTTTTAGGCGGCTTTCATCAGTATTTCCGCTGTTGCCGAGCGTGCGGCCATGAGGCTGGTGATGATTTCACGCCCCCTTTCGGTCAACACATAGCGGTGGGTTTTGGGGACTTTTTTGATTAAGCCGTGGGCGCGCAGTTGCCGCAACTTCCGGGTAATCACGGCGCTGCGACGGCGTTGTTCTTGGGCGTCTCGGGTCGGACGGTCATACAGATGGTTTCGCAAGTCGCGATTTCGGAATCCATTGATCGTGAATTCCCCACGGTTCACTGTCTCCAACAGCCGGGCGCCTTGTGTTTCCCATGGGTTAAGCCCCCGCACCGGACGCTTGCCATACCGAACCGGGCGGCAGAGCGGCTCCGCCAGTTCCTTGAGCGGCTTGCCACATTGGGCGGATGCCAACGCATCGGCATAACGCTCGTTGGCCGCTTGCGACACCTCCGCCCGGCGACGCAGGTCCGCCACACCCTTGCGAAGCTTCCGCCATCGTTTGTCCTCCGGTTTGGCTTCCGTGCCACGGAATACCTTAAAGTCCCGTGATTGGGTAATGGTGGTTTCGATTCGCAGAACGCTCCCCTGCTTGTCATACATCTTGATGGAATTGCCATTGACGCTGTGCTTGATGCGTATCCCCTCCGGACGTTCTTTCAGGTCACTGACAATCTCGCCGGCGAAGGTGCCGAAACGGCCTGCGACTGCCGGCACCTTCCGGCCCAGGAAGCGCATGATCTGAAAACTGTTGAGATTCTGCATCCCGTGGCGAATCAGAACCGGATACAGTTCGCCAAGCAAGGCCGGATTCTTGAACATCATATCGCTGGCCCATTCACTCTCCTGGCACGACCAGTAGTAATCCATATGGTAGTCACGACTCCCCGACAGCCAACGGGAACCATGCAGCGGGTGAACCTGCTGAAGTATCGGATTAAGCATGTCGGCCCAACAGGTATCCAACTGCTGATCCGCCAGCGCCTGGGCGCGTTGGACATCCGATACCGCCACCAGACAATTCTCGCGCTTCAGATAGCCGATCCGGTTGGCGTCCAGTTGTCTGGCCAGCCATTGGCGACCATTGATACAGCACCACACCGTGAACGGCAGCCACGTTTGCAGTCGCATGTGCATAAGGCCGAATTCCGGATGTTGATAATAATGGTAGTAGTGCAGGCACTTACGATGGCGGCTGACCAATTCAAGCTTCTTGATCGCACGGTTCCGGTAAATATCAAAGCTCTGACACGGTTCCACCGCTTTCAGGATACATACCAGACCCTTGGTAATGCCGTCCCGTTCGGCAATCTCCGCCGCGATGTCCTCCTTACGCACGCTCGGGTCCGCCATATATTCCACGGGGCGACCTGCCGATGTCGCGGCGGCTATGGACGCCTCTTTGAGTTCCTCGGTACGGGCTTCCATCCACGCGCCGGCATCCTTCAGCAGTATCCCGAAATAGCTCATGAACGTACGCAGGCCCTGCACATTTGCCAGACGCATGAGTGTGCCGCGAAACCGCAGGCGATCAAAGCCGTTGATGATGCCTGTGATGGATGAGGCATGTTGTTCCAGAAATTTACGCATCGGTGAGTCTCCTTGGACAGCAAGTTTGCACAACCCCCGTAGATTACACCATATAACGCTTCTGGCTGAAGTGACCGCATAGCCGCCCGGCCATACGAGAAAAGAGATTTGTCTCGGCACGCCGGTTCCCCTTTGCCGACGGGGGCGGGCACCGCACATCTCCTCCTTTTGGTTGCGGCCGCAGCCGCGCTAGGTAATCCGTTAATCTGTGGACACCCCGGCGTCGAGTTTGGTTACGCGGTATCGGATCCACAGATTTCACAGATTTCACAGATTTTATTACCACACCAGACGGCGGTACTCCAGGGATTTTGTGCCGAAGTTAATAAGCAGGCCCACGTGATAACCCGTTACTCTG
>JAJZKY010000546.1 GCA_021803885.1 Planctomycetota bacterium | reverse complement strand
GTTCAACCTCGCCGGCAGGAATGCATCATTACGGATTGACGAGAACCGCGAGGCCGAGAATGGAGCCTCGGGATATGCGAGTTATCAATTAATCCGTAATGTTTTGGCTGCTTACGCTGAACAGTGCAGTTTCTGTGTTGTACACGATGAGCGCCGTCCATACTTACGTGAACAATGGTTTCAGGTGATGAGTGCGGTTAAGAGTGCCGAACTGAGCACGCGCCTGCAAGTCCTAACATGGCAGGAATTGGCCGCATTTCTCCCCGATGGGTTACAAGTCTTTCTTGACCGCAAATATGGAATCGCCCCTCCGGGGCACACGCCATCTACGCTGAATGGAGATTTGGACGCAGAGTAAAATCGAAGCAACACAATAGCCGCGTTCCCTGTTACGTATCATCCAATCCAAGCGTCTTGCGATTGCGCGCGGAATTCGAAGAACTCGCAGCAAAGTCATCGAAGGCGCGATCTGTCACACGGATGATGTGATCGCGGATAAAGGTAGCGCCTTCAGCTGCGCCATCCTCAGGGTGCTTAAGGCAGCACTCCCACTCCATCACGGCCCATCCAGGATAGTCATATTGCGTAAATTTACTAAAGACCTGGCTAAAGTCGATCTGACCGTCGCCGAGTGAGCGGAAGCGGCCCGGGCGGTCGATCCAATTCTGGTAGCCTCCATAAACTCCGGCACGGCCGCTGGCATGATACTCCGCATCCTTCACATGGAAAGCGCGTACGCGATCATGATAAAGATCAAGAAAGGCCAAATAGTCCATTTGCTGCAGGACCATATGGCTGGGATCGTACAGAATATTTGCACGCGGATGACTCCCAACCGCGTTGAGGAACCGCTCGAACGTTACTCCGTCATGGAGATCTTCTCCGGGGTGCAACTCAAAGCAGAGATCCACACCGGCTTTATCGAAAAGCTGCAGGATAGGCAACCACCGGCGCGCCAGTTCCTTGAATGCATCATCAATCAGTCCCGGAGGTCGTTGCGGCCACGGATAGAAGTAAGGCCATGCCAGCGCTCCGGAAAATGTGGCATGGGCGCTCAGGCCCAGATTGGCACTCGCACAGGCAGCAAAGGATAATTGCTCGGTTGCCCATTTCTGCCGCTCTTTCGGTTTGCCAGCCAGATCTGCCGGAGCAAAGCCGTCGAGCAGCGTGTCAAAGGCAGTGTGGCTGGCGACTAGCTGCCCTTGTAAGTGAGTGGATAACTCGGTAATTGCAAGCCCTGCTTCAGAAGCAATGCCGAGCACCTCGTCGCAATAACTCTTGCTTTCTGCCGCTAACTCGAGATCGAAGAGACGGCTATCCCATGTGGGAATCTGGATGCCAGCAAAGCCCAGCCCGGCAGCCCAATTTGCCATCCCTGCGAGCGTGTTGAATGGAGCCATATCGCCGGCAAATTGCGCCAGAAAGATTCCTGGGCCCTTGATGGTTTTCATGTCTCTCCTCCAGCAAATGTAAAAATCCTAAAATTCAACCCATCTCTGTTTGTGGTTGCTTTCGATAGCCCGTTCAATAAACCTCATTCCGCGTACGCCAGCCTTAATACCTGGAAGCGTGTCAGGTAAAGCATTATGCACGCCATCCTTCCATGCAATCAGTGCATCGGCAAACTCGCGATAGAGAACGGCAAAAGCTTCAATGTAGCCTTCTGGATGTCCCGCCGGCAGGCGGGCAACTGTACGGGACTCCACATTTAAATAACTGGCTGCGGCATGGTGAAGTTCATCGGGCCCGTCGAGCCATTTAACAATCAGGCGAGTGGGGTCCATCTGCCGCCATTCGAGTGAGCCATTCTCGCCGTAGATACGGAGACGCAGTTCGTTGATCTCGCCTGCCGCCACCTGGGAGCAGGCTAGCGTACCTGTTGCTCCATTTGCAAGACGCACGAAAGCATTGCAATCATCATCCAGGCGCCGACCAGGCACGACGGTCCGCAACATGGCATTGATTTCAGTGACTTCGATGCCCGTGACGTATTCGAGCAGGTGAAATGCGTGCGTGCCGATGTCGCCGATACTGCCGCCAGCACCGCTCTGTGCGGGGTCTGTGCGCCAGGCGGCCTGCATATGCCCGGTAGTTTCAATCGCTTTGCTCATCCATCCCTGAAGGTACTCAACCGCAACCTTGCGGATCGCTCCGAACTTTCCCTGTGCACAGATGGAACGCGCTTCACGAACCATGGCATAGCCTGCATATGTGTGTGTCAGCCCGTAAGGCAGCCCGGATTTATGGACCGCGGCCTCGAGCGTCAGGGCTTCTTCATACGTCGCTGTGGCTGGCTTGTCGCTCATCACCGGAATTCCTGCCTCCAGTGCGGCTAAGGCAACAGGAAGATGCAAATGGTTCGGTGTGGCGATAACCACAAAGTCAATGCCATCGCTGCGCTCGCGTTCCGCTGCAAGCATGGAGCGATAATCCGCATAGGCGCGCTGGGGATCAATTCCAAAACTCTCACCGGCCATGCGCGAGCCTTCCGCCGTCTGCGAGAACGCTCCGGCGGCCAGCGAAATCTTGCCATCTAACTCGGCGGCAATACGATGAACAGGTCCGATGAACGCTCCGGGACCTCCGCCAACCATTCCCATCCGCAGTTTGCGCGATTTTGCCATTCTTTTTCGCCCCCTATCTCAATACTTATCAAAGCCGGCAAGGATTGAAAGCACCGGTAACTCGAAAATGCATGCGGAGTCATATCTGCACTCTAGCAATTTACGCCACTGGCCAGGAAGCCGCCATCAATGGCGATAACTTCACCGGTAACAAAGGCGGCAGCTTCAGAAGCCAGAAAAATTGCCGGACCTACAACCTCATGTGGCTGCCCGAAGCGATGCATGGGCGTGCGCGTCAGGATTTCCTCTCCGCGCGCGGTGCCTTGGATCAACGGAGCAGTCAGGTCTGTGGGAAATACGCCCGGGGCGAGGGCATTTACCGTTACGTTGTGCGAAGCCATTTCGATTGCAAGTGTTTTTGTGAATGAAGCTACCGCACTTTTGCTCGCGGCATATGCGGCCACCTGAAAGAAACCGCGAAATCCGGTGATGGATGCAACGTTAATGATACGGCCGTAACTTGCCGCGGCCATAATGCGGCCAAATATCTGGCAGGCGCGCATCGTCCCGGTCAAGTTCGTTTCCAGTACCCGCGACCAGTCAGCCTCATCCACTTCCAGCGTAGGCGCCTTATGCGTGATTCCAGCCGCGTTTACCAGGATATCCACCTTGCCAAACTCCGCCAGCAGCGCATCGCTCAGCCGTTGGAGCGACGCGCGATCCATTACGTCGCTGGCAACGCGCAGTGAGCGGCGCCCCAGCGCCTCGATCTCCGTGGCCGTAGAGTCAACCAACTGCCTGCGGCGCGCAGTAGGAACAACATTGGCCCCGGCCCGTGCCAGGCCCAGTGCAATCTCGCGGCCCAGTCCCGTGGTTCCTCCTGTCACAACCGCGAGTTTCCCACTCAAATCGAATAACTCAGTACTCATCGAGACCTTCCTGTTTGTAGTGATGCGCAGATGATCCGATCCCTGCAGAAATCCCGCGGGACGCGCGTCAAATGCAAAAACACTACAAGCCTAATTGATCGGTATAAGCCTCTGCTTGAATCTCGTGCGGTCACTGACCAGGCTCGGCGCGATACGATACAGTATTCATGGCTATGAATACCATCCAGATTCCCGAGGTTTCGCGTCGCTGGGACTGCGTCAGTCTGGGCGAAGTAATGCTTCGTCTTGATCCCGGCGAAGGCCGCATTCACACTGCCCGTCATTTTCAGGTATGGGAAGGCGGTGGTGAATACAACGTAACTCGTGGCTTACGCCGCTGTTTTGGCCTGCGCACCGCTGTTGCCACCGCGCTGGCAGATAATCCTGTAGGCCGCCTGGTGGAGGACTTCATTCTGCAGGGCGGAGTAGACACATCCCTCATCAGGTGGATTCCTTATGACGGCGTAGGCCGCACCGTCCGCAATGGTCTCAACTTTACTGAGCGCGGCTACGGCTTGCGTGCCGCTGTGGGCTGTTCTGACCGCGGCAACACGGCCATCAGCCAGGTGAACCCCGGCGACTTTGACTGGGCGGCGATCTTTGGCCCGGCGAATGGTTCGCGGTGGCTCCATACCGGCGGCATCTTTGCGGCCTTGTCTGCCTCTACGGCAGAGGTTGCCGTCGAGGCCATGTATGCCGCGCGCAACCACGGCACACCGATTTCCTACGA
>JAJZKY010000545.1 GCA_021803885.1 Planctomycetota bacterium | reverse complement strand
ACGAGCGCGGGGTCGCCACAGTGGGCAGCAATCTTCGCCATAGCAAACCAGGTCAGGGCGAGCAAGGGCGAGGGGCCCCTCGGGTTTGTGAAGTGGGATCATCGGCATGACGGACAGAGGTTTCCTCATTCTTCGGCGTCGATGGTGTCTGCCTCCTTATTTGCGGCTAACGTATCGGCATCGGCTGAAGGATTGCCAAACAACGGGCCAAGGTAGGCCCTTTCGAGGTTGCGACGCTGTTGCGCGGGTGGGCAAATCGCGGCCGCGAGAAGCCGGCTGTAAGCTGGGGGCGCAGAGACGCTCTCGCGTCTCTCTCACTTCTACGTGGAACTGTACCAGGTCACAGTGAAGCTCGTGCCGTCGATGGTGAGAGACGACGGAGACGCTTTGACGCCGCCGGCGCTATCGACCATGGTTATCGCCACCACGGAGGTGCCGAAGGAGCCGATGGCACCGGTCGTCCCGCCCACGGTCGCGTAGTTGGTCGAGGCCACCCCGGTGTAGTCGTAGCCGTAGGAAGCAGTGCCGAAGTCGGCCAGCGGGAGTATCGACCCTCCCGAAGAGGGCGCTTCTGCAATCCATTCTGCTGAGGACCTCTGCGCGCTGCTGATCTTCGCGGATGTGCTGAACGTCTGGCCAGTCGTCGCGTCTGTTATCGTCACGACGAACTTGCCATTGACGTACTGGACGTTGGCTGAAATCACGTCGCCGGCGCGCACGCTGATTGTCTTTATTTCAAATGACGGCCTCGGATAGAACTCGTACCAGGCGAAGTATGTCGGAGTTCCGCTCTGGCATTCAGCCAAGGTGCCCGTCTGCTCGACGGTGTTGTCGCTGTAGCCGTCTATCCCTACCCAGAATGCGGCGTAGGCGTTGCCTGAGGAGGGGCAGGTGACCCCCGGCTGCACCCACGAGCCGGCTGCATCGGTCACGGAACCGGCGGCGCCCGTGACCACGTAGCCAGCCCAGTTCAGAGAGCTGGTCGTGCCTGCCTTCACTATAGGTCCTGATGCGAGGAACGAAGGGGTGATGGCCGCGGCCGGTAGAACGGCGAATCCGGAGATGAGGAACAGGCAGGAAACAAGCACGGCGGCCCTCGTTCTCAACGGCCGGTAGGAGGGCGACTTTGTTTATAGGCCTTATGTGGTCTTTTCGCTGCGGGACCAGCTACGGACGAAGGCGCCTGGCATCCGGAGACCCGGTTCCACCGCGCTCGTCTCGAATGGGCCTGGCCGCGTTTACGATGCCTTCGTCCTTCGTTCAAAATTCAAGAAACGTGCGTGGAAAAAGTGGGGGTTCAGGTGAGCGTCGCTAGGACGCAGTCACCTGAAACGTTAGGAAGCCCACACCCATCAGGCGGATCGTGTAACTCTGTCCGGCGACTGGCGCCAGGGCTATGGACGGCGAAACCGGGGCGTGTCCGCCCGCAAGGCTGGACACTTGGACGCCGATGACACCGCTGAAGCTCAGGGTTACGCTCTGGCCCGCGGCTATGGTGATTGAGGAGACGTTGCCTATCGCCTGCTGTCCCTCGAAGCCGAGGAGCGGTTGCAGGGAGGTCCCGTTGACCCTGAACGGGATGACGCCTGGGTGTACTATCGAGAGCACAGACTCTGGACAGACTGGCGCGTGAGGGTTGCACGGGATCGGGAGGGTCATTGACATGTTGAGCTGCCCGCTCAGGAGCAGGCCGAAGATGGTCGCGTTCGAGCTCCCGCTGTTCTTCAGGGTGACGGAGAAGGTGGTCTTGTTCCCGCTCACGGAGAGCGTTTCAGAGGTGACAGAGATGCTGCTGGCCGCTTGCGACTGGGCGCTGTCCAGCTTGCCCGCGTCCCCGGCGGAGAGCTTCGCCCTGTCCCCGATGTGAGCCTGGCTCTGGTTCAAGTTGGAACTCCCGATTGCCACTCCGCTCGGCACGAAGACGAAGCTGTCCGCCGCCGCCCCTGAGGAGGCGTTGACCACTTCTGTCTGCGCCAGGCTCGGTGCGAGGTCGAGAATCGCCCCCGTGAGGTTCTGGTTGACCGCTCCGGACTGTCCGACCGGGAAGGTAATCTCGTTGGAGATCGAGGTTACTGTCTGGACGGTCCCGTTGACCTCGGCCTGGATTCCCGAGATGTCGAGGCTGATCGCCACGACCTGAGACCCTGCTGGGACTTTGGTCGACGCGATCGTCTGGGTCCAGTTCCCGAGAGAGACGAGGTCCACGGTGCCCGAGACGCTCACCGAGACCCACCTCGATGACCCGTTGGGAGCCGTCACTTGGATGGACACTCCCGAGTATGTCAGGTTGAGCTGTTCAGTCCCGGCCGGCACCTGTGGAGGGTCAGTCAGGAGGACCAGATAAGTGGGAGAGGACGCGCCCTGGGAGCTGGATGACTGAGATACGCTTGTCGCCTGTGTGTTTGTCAGTATGGCTGGAGCCACGAAGTAGGTGGCCGCGACTATCAGGGCAGCTATCGCCACTGCCGCAACTCCGAGCCTTATCGTCTTTCCTTTCGTTGACATTTTCTTCGGCGCTGGTATGGAATCAGGGGGTCTTGATGCTACGCCGTTTCAAGCGCGTTAAACGGCCTTTAAAGGCCTCAGGTCCAGATTTCCCGTCCATGTCCCGGCTCATTGAAAGGCCGAGAGGCGCGGCGGCCCAGGCATGAAAGTGGAGATGTGGCCTGGTCTTCCTTCTCGGTCCCTCGCCGCTTAACCGCGTTGAAGGTTTCTTAAAGGACATAGGCTAGTCAACTCTCCCTCCTATCCAGCCCTGAGGTGAGCCTCACGAACAGTATCGCCGCCCTTGAATACGCTGACAGGGAAATCATATACGCGCGGATCGGGCACAACTGGCGCGTCCTTGAGGGGGAAGAGAGGATTTGCGTCAGGTGCAAGGTCGTACGCAGAATCGAGATCGTAAGATGAAGGGCGTCACGGGCCGGCGGGTGCTCCAAAGTCCCGACACCCCATCAGGAGAGTCTCTCGAGGCCGGGCCAACGGATATAACCTGTTTTGCAGGCGTTTAGCGGAATGGGGGAGGTTGGGTCCGGAGGCGAGGCGATGGCAGAGGACACAAAGCGCGAGAAGCAATCCGAACTTCTGAAGGGGAACACGCTCAGGGTGTACCTGCACCTTCTGAAGCACGGGGAGTCCGAGCTCAGGGATGTGCAGCGGGGGCTCGGCCTCTCATCCCCTTCCCTGGCCTCCTACCACCTACGTCGCCTGGTTGAGGCGGGATACGCGGAACAGACCGCCGAGGGGAAGTACAGGACAGCCAGAGACGCCTCTCCGGAGGTTCTTGAGGGATACTCGAAGATAGGGGTCGCCGTCGTCCCACAGCTGTTCTTCTTCTCCCTGCTCCTGACGTTGCTCTTTGCCTTCTTCCTTTACGAGACGCTCGCGTCTGCCGTGTTCTTCCCCGCCTTCGCCGCGGTTGCTGCCGCGTCGGTCATCGTGCTCTGGTACGAGACCATGAAGCTCTGGAGGAGGCTCACCACGTGGCAATGAAACAGCCTCCAATCGCCCCCTGGCGAAGAGCTCACCCATCGAGTCGTTCCTCGATTTCGGTTCGAGATACGCCGCATCGAACCTCCTGTCAGGAACCTTCTCGACGCCCCACGCCGTCATTATCCCCGCGTCGTGCAGGTTGGGGTTCGAGAGGAAGGAGTGGAGGGCGTCTCCCGGCACTCTCAGCCATACCATCACGACTAAGCACCTCCGCATGCTCAGTATCCAACCTGAATGGGAACAGGTGATCGAGTTGCTTCGGAATGGAAAGTAGGAGTCAACTTCCAAGAGTACTTCGATTTGTGAAGATAGGCAAACCAGGTCGTTGTGCTGCGTGAAGACGAGGACCCTCTCGTCCGGGTTCTCCCGGAGTATCTCCTCCAGCCTGTCAAGCTTCGCCTCCGAGTCGAAGGCCACCTTGACCGCCCTGTTCCTGGCGAGGAGGGCCCTCCTCGCGTCTGGGTCCCTCGCCGTCCTCATTATGAACCTCTGGAAGTCCATGGGGGTCCTCATCCAGATGCGGTTCTTCTCCAGGTAGCCGGTGAACTGCCTGTAGTTCCTCTGGTACTCCTCCTTCTCCCTCTCGGTCAGCTCGACGTTCACCCTCTCGACGGTGTAGTCCGAGAGGTACCTGCCGGCGAGGTCCTCCGGGTCGAGCCTGTAGACGACGCCACCGATGAGCCTCGGCAGCTCCAGGGCGCGTCCTCTCCCACTTATCTGGTCCTCCTGACTG
>JAJZKY010000544.1 GCA_021803885.1 Planctomycetota bacterium | reverse complement strand
CACAGTTTCATCAGAAGTGATTTGGCGTTAAACTTTAGCCGGTTCGCATAAGCGCCCGTAGCGCAATTGGATAGAGCGCGTGGCTTCGAACCACGAGGTTGCAGGTTCGAGTCCTGCCGGGCGCATTAAAATTTGGAAAATGATCCCCAGCGTAGCGGATAACTGCGAGGCAATATTTATGAAATCCGTATGAAAGGAACCGCATGCCAGTGAAGCATACGTGCGCTCTTGTGTATATGTTGCTGGCCGTTAGCCTGTGCGTGGCGGGTTGCAGTCAGGGGCCGCGACCGGCACGGGTGTCAACTGTCCAGGCTGAATACCGCTCGGCTCGCGCGGATATGCGTCTGGGGTATGATCGGGATGCAATTTCTCAGCTTACCGCCGCCGCCACAAGCGGCTACGCGCCGGCCGAATCGCTGCTTGGCGACTGTTATACCTCTGGCTGGATGGTGAAAAAAGATCGGCAGCAGGCGACGAACTGGTACCGTAAAGCTGCGCTCCAAGGCTATGCCAAGGCCGAAAATAATCTTGGCGCGTATTACGAAGTTAGCCCCGGGGCACTCAAGGATCCTGCCAAGGCCGTGTACTGGTATCGCAAGGGCGCCAGCCAGGGCTATGCACCGGCCCAAGCCAATCTGGGTCGATGTTATCTGCTCGGCCAGGGCGTGCCGCGAGATCGCGCCTTGGGCGCACACTGGGTCAAATTGGCCGCCGCACGGGGCAACCTCGCGGGGCAGTTGCTCATGGCCACCTGTTACGGCAAAGGCTGGGGTGTCCTCAAAGATCAAGTACGGGCCGTGCATTGGTACCGTCGGGCCGCCGCGCAAAATAATCCCGCGGCTGAATACTATCTGGGGTCAGCGTACGAATTGGGCGTGGGCGTGACACCCGACTCTCACAAGGCCGCTCACTGGTATCGCCGGGCCGCGAACCAAAATTTTGCGCCTGCCCAGATCACGCTGGCCTATTGCTACAAAACGGGCTTCGGTGTGGTGCGGAGCCTTGACTTGGCGGCGCACTGGCTGACGAAGGCGGCTTCACAGGGAAACGTTCAAGCGCAGGCATCGCTGGGGCGGTGCTATGCACACGGCTGGGGTGTATTCCGAAATGAGGTAATGGCCGTTCATTTTTACCGGTTGGCGGCCGCCAAGGGAAATCCAGAGGCCGAAAACAATCTCGGCGTCTGCTATCGGCTGGGGAAAGGAGTGGCCGCGAATTGGCCGCAGGCCGTCTATTGGTATCACAAAGCGGCCGACCAGGGCTATCTCGCGGCCGAGGCCAACATTGGCTGGTGCTACATGCACGGTTACGGGGTCGCGCGCGATTACAAGCGGGCGGTTAAATGGTACCGCCTGGCATCTCGCCGCGGCTATGCCGGGGCACAGGCAGATCTGGCCTCTTGCTACGACCGTGGTTCGGGTGTGCACAGAAATTACGCCAAGGCCTTCTATTGGTACGTGCGGGCGGCGGGGCAGGGGAACCGCACAGCGGAAGCCGGCCTCGGAGTCTGCTACGAATTCGGACATGGAGTGGCCATAAGCCTGGTGAAGGCGGCAAAGTGGTATCGCGCGGCGGCCTTGCAGGGGTTTGCACTCGCCCAAAATAATCTTGCCCTGTGTTACCTGCACGGTGTTGGTGTGCCGCAGGATTCTGCGCGGGCGGCCCACTGGTTCGGTCTCGCCGCATCGAGGGGGCTTTTGTCCGCGGAGGACGAGATGGCTTATCTTTACCAACACGGCTTGGGCGTGCCTGAAAGTGCCAGGAATGCCGTATATTGGTACCAAAAAGCTGCCGCGGCAGACGACGCAGGTGCACAGAACAATCTGGGCATTTGTTATCAAACAGGCGACGGCGTGCCGCGCGACGTTCGGCGCGCCGTGCATTTGTACCGCAAGGCCGCGCATGCCGGCTGCGTGGACGCGCAGGCCAATCTCGCTAAGTGTTACGCCTCAGGTCTGGGCGTAGTGCGCGATTTCCGCCGCGCGGCGCATTGGTTTCACCTGGCGGCCGATCGTGGCAACGCTGAAGCCTGCTGGCACATCGGCAACCTTTACCGCAATGGGCTTGCGGGTTCCATAAATGTTGGTAAAGCGATTGTCTGGTTTCGGCGAGCGGCCTCGCACGGATGTTTACGGGCGGACCACTCCTTAGGCTGCATCTACGCCAACGGAGCCGGCGTCAAGCGAGATTACGTCCGGGCGGCGTCATGGTTTCGCCGCGGTGCCATTCGAGGCGGTCCGGCCTGCGAATATGATTTGGGCTATCTCTACCAGCACGGCTATGGCGTACCGCAAAATTATCACACGGCCATCGGCTGGTACCAGGCTGCTGCGAGGCAGCACTTTCTGCCGGCCAAGAAGCGGTTAGCCTACTTTCATGCCCACGGCATCGGTCTCAAGAAAGCCGGTCACGTACCCCCGCCAGCGTCGAGTAAATGATCAATATCCCGACCGCTCCGGCACAGGTAGAGGTTATGGTCCAGCTAAGTGTTATAGCAACCCATTTACATAATGGGGCGGGAAAAATAAGCCAGGTCGGGGCGGGCGGCAATCCACTGCTGAGCCTCGATCTGCACCGCCTGAGCCAGAAGACGCTGCGCTCCTGCGCGTAATACCTTCGGCAAGGCATCACTGCACACCGCACTCGGAAATTCCAGCGCTTCGGTCATACTGTTACTCATCGTGGCGTACTGCAAAAAAAGAAAAATATTGATACACCCTTGCTTCGGTTACACCGCCCTTTTTCCACCGTCCACAACTTTCGATGGTACCCCAACTTGCAACCAATTGGATGTGTTCCGATGACCTTGGCCATCGGACGTGAATCCCACTGGAAGGCGGTGCTGCTCTCGCGCCAGTCCGGGTATAACCGCAACTGATGAGGGAACGGGCACGGCGACCAGAACAGCATGATGCAAAAAAAGCGGCGACTCTGAAACTTGCGGGGGAATCTCGGCCGAAGCTGCGGTGGTCGGCAGTCTCACCGCTGCCGCACAATAAGACCGTATTCCAAAAAGCAACGTGAAATGGGGCCGCAGCAAACGATCGCCGTAGCGTAAGAGTCTCTACCGTTGTTTACCGTTTTAGCATCAAAATACCGCCTCAGAGCGCCGAAAATGGCGATGTAAAGCGAGGCCTTGCAAAGTGTTTTTACTCTGCAAACTCAACCATTTTCTGAAGATCATGAGCTTTTCAACAATACGATCCCCGGCAACTTCGAACCACGAGGTTGCAGCTTCGACTCCTGCCGGGCATTTTTGCCGCAGGCAAAAATAGAGTCCCGATCTATCGGGACGGTCTGGTTCCGATATTACAACGTTTTGCGTCCAGGACCTTTATTTTCCCCGCCGAAATACACATTCCGTACTTTTAACAAGCTTGTATAAGCCGCGTGCGACAGTTCGTGCGTCCGACTTTAACCCGGGAATACGGACACGTTGCGAGCGTTTGAGCCGGTGAATCAATGCGTTGTGTCCGTGGGCGGCCGGTGATCGTGAATGATCAAAATCGTCCAGCCGCGCCATCGCGGCATCGGCGTCATGCAATGCACCGGCGATTTTTTGAAAACGCCGCAAACAGGTTCTTAAAGAACCGCATTTCGTTACGGCGGCATCATCACTGATCTCACACATATAACGCAGCCGCTTACCGGCAATCCTTGCCTGGTGCATCGCACGGATATCATTCTGTCTAACGGCAAGTTCGATACTTCTAAGCAGGCGTTTCCGATTACGCATTGCCCGCGAGATAACGGCGTCATTGAGAGCATCACCCAATCGGGACATGTCCATTCGATCCAAATGCTGCTCGCACCTGGCTATTCGCCGGTTTGAGGCAACAGCCATCGCGGATTTGACAAATGCGCGGACAACCTTGGCTCGCCGGTCTTGCACCTGCTTCGTTAAGGCCGACAGTTCCAGTCCGTCTCCGGGTTTGATATTGTGCGGCAAAGCCTTGAGAAAAACGTCTATATCACGAAGTTCCCCGCCGCGCCGCCTCAGTTTTCTTAATAATCGAACTATGACCGCCGCATCGGATTGTTTCACGAACTTACCGGCCGTCAGGACCCCCACTGCTTCCCTGGCCCGACGGGTGGCTACGCGCGATTCATGAATCGCATCGGCGTCAGGACGTGCTGCGGCGTGCCGCGCAATATGCCGCACGGCATCAATCCTGCGGCGAATGGTATTGACCAGTTTTTTTGCCAATTCCACACGATGGTGACGC
>JAJZKY010000543.1 GCA_021803885.1 Planctomycetota bacterium | reverse complement strand
TGTTTGAATATGTGCATGGTAAGCGGTGTCACGGCACCTCCGGTCAACTGATCGAGGCCGGGGCAACGCTTGCGAAATATCATCAGATTCTCCAAAGATCGGCTGGCGAATTGAATCTCCCCACCGGGGGTGTACACCAATCCGGTCAGGTGCAGAAAATTTTCCGTAAATTGGTTGCGATGGATCTTGGTGATGGGAACGCCGCCCTGCGAGCCAGCCTGCAGCGGGCCTTGGCGCGGCTCGGCACCGTGTACCATACCGCCGCCACCCGCGTCAATCAGTTGGGCTACCCGGATTGGCCGCTGATGGTCACACATTGCGACTGGCATCCCGGAAATCTCCTCTTTGACGGTGGGCATATTCGGGCAGTGTTAGATCATGATTCGCCGCGGCTTCAACCGCGAGTGGCGGATATCGCCTGCGGTATGTTGCAATTCTCTATCCGCGGCGAAGCCGGTGCAAAAACTGATTTTGATCCTGCAATCAATATAAACGCAGCGCGGCAGTTATTATTTGGCTACGACTCGGTTCAGGTGGTGAGCGTGGCGGAAATTAAAGCCATACCGTGGCTGATGATTGAGGCGATTGCGGCCCGGGTGGCAGTGGGGCTGGCATCAAAACTCTTTGACGGCGCCGGAGCGGCGGCATCGCTGATCCTGATGATGGATGCCCGGGCGGCGTGGATGTCGGAAAATGCCCAGTCTGTCATCCACGAATTGCTCAAGCCGCTCGATATGACCACACCTATGGTCAAGACGCCTGATTCGGTCGCAAAGTCGTCTTCACAAACCAACGCACCCCTGTGGCCTGGCCGTAATATCAAGATCGCCAGCGGTGCAGAACAAAATTAGTTTTGCGTAGACAAATCTTGGGATTAAACTATTGTCGATTCAGAGGGTTGTTCTTGGGGAGTCGGTAACGTGGGAAAAATATTGCCAATAATTACCGGGCTGCTCTGTACGATGGGCCTTTGCGGGTGCTCCGCCAGCGATTTGTCCATTCTCGGGCCTATTCCCGGGCTTGACCAGATGGCGATGCAATCCCAGCAGCAGGCGGCGATGAGCGCTGCGCTCCCCGGACCGATCTCGGCGACATTGGCGGCAAAGTTTGAGAAAGATGCCGATAATGGTGCGACGTTTCAGCGCTTGTGGACGCAGTTCAGCCCCTATCCGTTCGAACGGCAGCAGCGGGCAAACTTGGAGTCCATGGGCGACAACGAACAGTATGGGGGCACCTACGGATATCTGAAATTTGCCGCAGATCGGGGCGACCCGGAAGGTGAATTTTATCTTGCGCTTCTGTATCGAAACCTGAGCGTGCCGGGAGCCAATGGTGTGTTCGGACAGATTCCTGATGTTCCCATTGGTACACCATCCCCCATGTATAACGTCTTTTATGGAATATTGCGGAAACATGAATATAAATGGATGGTCAAGGCATCACACGCCGGCATTGCCAGGGCGCAGGAAATGCTTGCGGATATGTATGACGCCGGGGTCGGGTGCGAAAAGAACACCACCAAAGCGGCCTACTGGTACACGCAATCCGCAAATCAAGGCTACGCTCCGGCGGAATTGTCGCTGGGGTGCATGTATATGTATGGATTGGGCGGTGTGGTTCAGAATGAGGCGCAAGGATTTTTGCTTTTCCATGCAGCGGCTGAGCAATCCGTGCCGGATGCCGAATATCAATTGGCCCGAGCCTATCAACACGGATGGGGCGTCGCCGCGAATCATGTCAAAATGCAGTATTGGCTTACATTGGCCTGCAATGCCGACTTTCCCGACGCTCAGGCCATGCAGGCCCGCATCTGGTTGGCACCACTTCTGGCGTCGGCCCGGCAAGGCAATGTCGGTGCGGCTTACCAATTGGGCCGCTGCTATTTTTTTGGCAGATACGAAACCAGGGTTATTCCGAAAGACTATAACTTGGCCGTGTATTGGTTCAGAAAGAGCGCCCACGCCGGTAATGTCGGAGCGGAGTGCTTCCTTGGCTACTGCTATCAGAACGGGTTCGGCATGGCATCCTACAATTACGCCAAGGCACTGCATTGGTACAAACTTGCCGTCAAAGCTGGAAGCAGCTACGCTGAAAATAATATCGGCACGATGTACCAGCGCGGAGACGGGCTTCCAAAAAGCGAAAACAAGGCACTCTATTGGTACTGCCTTGCGGCCCGAAAGGGGAATACTACGGCGAAGAATAACATTCGTGATCTGGTGCAGCGGCAGATAAGAAACCATCCGACTCATGCATTCAGCCGCAGGCAACGTTCGTTGATCGCCTGGGGGATCGGTGCCCAGACGTTGGACCAAGAGGAGGAGCAACAGCGGGAACTATACGCGCAGGAGTCCGCCGAGGAGCAGGCCCAGATTGCAGCAGACAATGCATCGCCTCCGGACCCCGACGAAATAACACCCGATGATGAAATCACGCCCGATGACGAGGGGCCCGGGCCGTAGCATCAGCCCCCACCACTGAGGCGTTTTCGAACGACAGTGCGCTTATGCGGGCATGGCCAAAGCGGATACACATCGTTTGATGTCAGAACTTACACCGGAAAAGTATCAACATCTCATCGATCAGCGGGCTGCACGACTTGAATGGTTCGCGTTACCGCCGCCTGATGAGCACGTAAACACCAAATCGTCCGGTTAAACGCCGCCTGCGTTCTTTCTTTAAGCTCAGTGTGCTTGGCGTCTGCGATATCACGGATAAAGTCCTGATAAACATGGCCCCTTGGAGGTAACGGCACAAGCCGTATGCCGTTGCGGTCGGTCAACTCACATATTCCTCCATCGCCGCGATCGGCAAATGCCTCAATCTGCCCGCGCGAACCCGAAACGCGGATATAGTCGTCCCCATGTGTTACCGCAGTTTCGGGGCGGAGATAATCCACACTGATGCTCGCGCCGGCATCACCCGGCAGTTCCAGGAGCAACTCCGCCCGGTCTTGACAACCAGGATGCGATGGATGGGCGGCATTGCCATGTTGTGCGGCGATGCGGATGGGAGAGAGCCTGGTGATGTAGGAGAGAATGTCAAAGGCGTGGATGCCAACCCAGGGGATCGTCCCGGGGTAGATATCTGGATCACCAAACCAGGTGGGGCGCACACCCCATTTATACGTTTTTCGCACATGGGCCTGAGCAACTGAACCGATATCCCCGCGTCGCACCGATTCCGCCGCCGCCCGGAATGCGGGCTGATCTTCATTCGCCAGCATACTGATGCAGGCAACGCCCCGCATCTCAACTTCCTCGCGCAGCGCCTGGAGTCGGTCCAGATTGGATGCCAGCGGCTTTTCGCAGATCAGGTGGCAGCCAGCACGGGCCGCATCCACCGCGATCTCGCTGATGCGATCCAGCCGCGTCCCGATAACGACGATATCCGGCGGTTCGTGCTGCAGGAGATCCCGGTAATCGGAATACGTGCGGCTCTCCGCCGCCTTGGCAAATCGCTGGCACCACGGCCCGAAGTCATCATCCGGAAATACACGGGCCATGGCCGCAATACGGATACCCGGCATTCTCTCGGTCTGGGCCAGCACATCGACACTGTGTCCCCAGGCGCCTATGACTGCCATGGATAATAATTTCATATGGCACCACTCATCCGTGATCCTGCGTCGGCTGATGTCTCCCGTCAGCAATTTGCGTGCACGGCGGCGGACACATGCGGGTTACGGACCATGGCGCGGGCTCCCGTCCGCTCGGCCTCGGCCATCGCCTCCACCACCGCGACGGCCTGCGCAATCTGCAGCGGCGTTACGGCATCGTGCAGTTTCTCTCCCCGCACCGCCCGATACAGTGCCTCCCATTGATATGTCCCCGCTCGCTCGTCGACGGAAACGTCGGCGCGCTCCGCCATGCGGAATCGGTCACCATCGCGAATGATCAGGTGCAGGTGAATACGTCCATCGGGCGCCTCCGGGGGAGCGGCATTCAGATACACGGTGCCATTTTCAAAATTCAAGACCACCGCGTCAGCGTAGGAATTGCCGTCGTTGACGCAGAACGACGCAAAGATACCTCCGATGCATCCATTCTTAAAGCGAATCGTTAATTCCGCGTTATCCGCAAGGCCATCAACAGCGGGAAACATGTGATCACGACGAAACCATTTGAACTCGACTCCCGCGCCGCCCTGGCCGTGCTGCTGGAAGCGGAAAAACTCGGGCGCGCGGTCCATCTGAATTCTCCCAGTCCACTGCTGCCACCCGATTGGCAGTGTATCCAGGA
>JAJZKY010000542.1 GCA_021803885.1 Planctomycetota bacterium | reverse complement strand
AGATGGAATATCAAATGAAATAAATTTTGCGAGGCGATTCTATTTTGTGATTAGAAAGTGCATATCGCAGATTAAACTATAAATATAGCGAAATATAAGACAAATTTTATTACCATGTTATTTCCAATTTATAAAATCAAGATTTTTTATTATTTTACTTGACAAATGGATTTTAATTGTTATACTTGAAATTGTAAAAATAAGACGACCACCTCCTTTCGAGATGCTCAATACGTCCTCAGGTGGTCTTAACTCGCTGGTTGTTGCGGGTTTGATTTTTTTGGCAGATGCGGCGGTCGCTCTGCCGCATATGTTCAGTTCAGCTTTTTTCGGGAGGCAGGTTATGCCAAGTCAATCACACAAAATCTCGCATCATACAACAGCTATCATCGCAGCCGCGGCTGCGGTCATCGCCCTCGCAGGCGGGACGGGCGCTCGGGCCACTACCAGCACAACATGGACCGGCGGCGGTAGCGACAATAATTGGTCTACCAGCGGTAATTGGAGTGGCGGCACGGTGCCCAGCATTGGCTATACTGTAGCCTTTGGCACCAGCACCAAACTGACGAGCAATAATGATATCGCCTCCCTTTCGATCGCAGAGCTGGCCTTCGGCTACCCGGCGGTAGGGGGGCCAGATTCATTTACCACCACCGGGAATAGTCTCACCATAACAAGCAATGGGGTCACCAGTGGTTATGGCATTTACTCGGGAGCCGCAACTGGTATCACCGAAACCGTCGATAACAATATCAACTTCAGTGGTAATACAAATGTCCGCGAAGCATCATCGGGAACGGTCGTCTTGGGCGGTACTATCGCTGGCACTGGCGACCTCGGTCTTAATGCAGGCAGCGGCACCATAGATGTCTATGGCACGGGAACGGAAACTTTTACCGGCAGCCTGGTAAATGTTCTTGGCACCGTAAACTTCCAGTCCGGCGATCTGACATTTCAAGGCACAAGCAATTACAACCTAAACGGCACGGTAAACCAGAGCAGCGGCACCGTTTCATTCGGCGACGCTACCCATTTGGCCACCACGCAAAATGCCTTCGCCGCATATAACCTAAGTGGAGGAAATCTCGATTATTATGGCTGGTTTCGTAGTGCGGGCAACATGAATGTAACCGGCGGTACCCTTACCGTCACGCCGGGAACAGCGAATGGACCTAGTATCACTGCTACCACCGGCAATGGGACCCTGACCGTAAACGGCGGCAATGCCGTGTTCAACGCTAAAGCGCTTACCGTTAATGGCGGGGCAAGTACGAATGTCGCCACCATCAACCTTGATTCCGGCACGCTTACCACACCTGGGCTGGTTTTCAATACCAGTTCAAACGGTACGGCTGTCGTCAACTCCAATGGTGGAACACTTCAGTTCTCCGCCGCTAATACCGTCACCGCGAGCACCGCTGCCACTTGGAACGTGCAAACAGGTGGGGCTGTCATTGACACCAATGGCAACGCTGTAACAATTGGCCAGGCATTGATCCATGATGCATCGCTGGTTGGTACCGACGGCGGCCTGACCAAAAATGGCACAGGTACCCTCGATTTGGCCAGCACCGGCAACACATACAACGGTAATACCACCGTTAATGCCGGTACGCTGCAGATTAACAGTGCCTTTTTGGCCTCCACCAGCACCGTTTCTATTGCCAGCGGAGCAGACATGCTGCTGAACTATTCCAGCGGCACGAATGATATTGCAAGCCTGATTCTCGGCGGCACCGTGCTGGGGCCTGGCACCTATGGCTACGGAACTCAAGGCGGCCTGTATGACAGCTACTTCTCCTCTGGAGGAACGAACTATTCCGGTACGCTAACGGTGCTCGCTGCACCCGAGCCGGCCACGCTGGCGCTGTTAGCCTTGGGCGCAGCCGGATGCCTGCTGCCGCGCCGCCGAAAAGCCTGAAGCCAAGGACCGGCCGCGGGCTAAGAGCCGCCGGGATGGAGCAGGGTTGTTTGGTCGCATACGCGACGTTTCAATACGGCGCATGGGCGATTGGAATATATGTTTGTTCCTGTTGCTATGCGCCTTGCTCCAACGCCAGCCCTATGCCAATAATTGAAATAGGGTGCCGTGTGCGGAAGGATTCCACCCATGAAAAAATCGCGCATGCAAAGTAATGGTTTTACCCTGGTGGAATTGCTTGTGGTAATATCGCTTATTGCGATTCTCATTGCACTGCTGCTGCCCGCCTTAGCCAAAGCCAAGGAGTTGGCCAACACGGTTGCTTGCGCATCTAACTTACGGCAAATTGGGCTGGCGGGTCAGATGTATGAAAGTACATATGATGATTTTATCCCCTGCCAGCCTTATCTTTATGCTCCTGCACCTATAAACGGCGGCTCCTTTACGACTTGGGACAGGCAACTCTATAACTTTTTAGGCGGGCAAACCCTGACCTCCTATCAGATGAGCCACAACCTTCCGGCAAGCCTGCGGCTGCCGGTGTTCATCTGCCCCGACGATATTCGCGGCGGACAAATTGGGGCATCCTATCTTTATGGCCAGGCGCCTCTTTCGTATGGAATTGTTCGTGGGCCGATTTTTACGCCGGGCGGTCCCGGCCTTTTTGGGCTTATATCACCCGGCCAGTCCCCCTATGGTTATGGCTATCCCCCTACCGCCACGTCCTTGCCTGACCCCGCGAACATACTCTACTGCACCGATAGTTTTGGCGGCTGTGACCAGTTTGCCAAGCCTCTTTCTGCAACAGCCGGGCCTTATCAGGGCGTCGGCTCACCACCAAACATTGTAGATTCGCAATACGCAGATTATTACACCGGCCAACTGCTCGTACCCCCGCACAGTGGTGGGACCTTCAACTATCTGTACCTCGATTGGCATGTTGAAAACAAGCACTACCAAGACACCATTGGCACCGGCACTGTAATTTACCCCAAAGGCGCATGGACCGTCGCCGCCGGCGATTAAACACCCGGCATCCGCACCGTACGCTTCACCCCCATTTGCCGCACTTGGCAAACACGGTTGCCAGCGTGGGCCATTGCCCTGAAAATACCCTCATGATGACCCATAACCTCCCCGCATTGCCCACCGGCCCTTCTTCGCTCGTTAATACTCAAGCGGCTTTTGACAGTTTATGCGCTGAACTCAGGGCGGCTGGCTCCTTCGGCTTCGACACTGAGTTTATCGGCGAAACCTCTTTTCATCCCATTTTGTGCTTGATCCAGGTTACGACAGCCACGCACGTGGCCCTGATTGATCCATTTGCGATCACCAACATGCAGCCCCTGTGGGATTTAATAGCGGATGCCGGCATCGTAAAAATCTGCCACGCCGGAGCACAGGATGTCGCCATCGCCGCCCAGCAGGGCGGCAAAAATCCCCTGAACATCATGGATACCCAGGTACTGGCCGGTATGATCGGCCTGGGCTATCCGCTGTCTTATGCCAAGCTTGTGGAACTGTATGCCGAAGTCAAGCTCGACAAAGCCCATACCTACAGCGCCTGGAATCGCCGCCCGCTCAAGGCCGAGCAGTTTGACTATGCCGTAGACGATGTACGCTATCTGCTGCTTATTTATCAGAAGTTAAGCGGACAATTGGCCAGCCTCAACCGCACCGCATGGGGGCAGGCCGCGTGTGAAGAGCTTTGCCACGACCTGCTTAAACCACCTGACCCGCGCGAGGTGTACAAAAAAATAAAATTTCCCAAGTCGTTTAAGCCGCTGAATATTGCCATTTTGCGGGAACTCGCCGCCTGGCGCGAGCAGGCCGCCTTTGAGCACAACATGCCGCCGCGCACTTTTATGGCTGATGAAGTGTTGCGTGACATCGCCCGCAACCCACCGGCAAAGCTGGCCACGCTGGGCCGAATTGAAAACTTTCCGGCGACGGAGTTAAATACCTACGGCCCGTTTATATTGGAACTGGTGCGAACCCTGCGAGAAACACCCGAAAGCGAATTGCCCGCCCCACCGCCCAACAACGAACAGTCACCGCGGCACCGCCTGCTGATAGACACCCTTTGGGCCGGCGCCCAGATGATTTGCTTGGGCCAAAGCATCTCAACCGCAGTGGTTACATCGCAGGCCGAAATTGCCGCGCTGGCCGACCTGCTTTTGGAAAATAGCGCCTTGACGAATCATCCGCTGATGCAAGGTTGGCGGGCGGAGTGCCTGGGTAAGCCTCTGCTCGATTTTATCAATGGTCGGCGGGTGCTCGACGCCGCCTGCAAACAGCAAATGCTAAGCGTGGTGCTCAAACCCACACGCT
>JAJZKY010000541.1 GCA_021803885.1 Planctomycetota bacterium | reverse complement strand
TTTCTGCGCCTCAATCCATTCGCTTCAAAAATGACGATCGAAAACCTTCGCCAATTCCACTGGAGGAATGCCCTTGGTGCGGAACAAAATTCAAAGCGATATCCTTCCGGCTTCTACCCAATGATGACCACCCCGAGGACTTGAGGGTGTCCTGCGTCAACCGGAATTGCGAATTCGGCAGAGGAGCGTCGCTGCCCATCCTGGCCGTGGATGAGCCCATTTACCGGCGCCTGCCGTGCTTCATGATTGCGACGGTGGACAAATTTGCTGCTCTTCCGTGGACTGGGCAGGTTGGTGCATTTTTCGGGCGAGTGGAGCGTGGCGATAAGGATGGTTTCTACGGTCCTTGCGATCCAACCAGAGGCAATAAATTGCCGGTGTCGCGTCTGTTGCCGCCGGACCTGATCATCCAGGATGAGCTGCACTTGATCTCCGGGCCGCTTGGGACTCTGGTCGGCTTATATGAGTCGGCGCTGGATGAACTCTGCACGATGCAGAAGGACGGCAAGAATGTCCACCCTAAGATTGTTGCCTCAACGGCGACCGTTCGCAAGGCGGAAACTCAGATACGGGCGCTCTTCAATCGCCGGTGCGTGGACATCTTTCCCCCGCCGGGGCCGGACCGTCGAGACTCATTCTTTGCACAGACCTACCCGGCTTCGGAACGCAATGCTCGGTCATACGTAGGCGTTGCCGCCCAAGGACGCAGCCCGAAGGTGGCCATGTTGCGTGTTTACCTGGCGCTGCTTGGTGCAGGTCAAAAGTGGCATGCAAAGATCAGAAAGAGGGGCGAGCTGGCAAGCGCCGCCGATCCATATTTGACGCTGGTGGGCTATTTCAACAGCCTGCGCGAACTGGGCGGTGCCCGGCGGCTGATCGAGGACGAGGTTCAAAATCGGCTTGCGCTTTATGGCGGAAGAAAGCGAGTTGGTGAGGAAGAGGGCTTATTCAACAATCGCAAGATTGGGTACGAGCCAGTGGAACTGACCAGCCGGGTCGATACGGCGGAGGTTTCGGAAGCTAAGCGGCGCCTGGCTTTGCCGTTTGGCGATGAAAAGCGCGTGGATGTTGCGATTGCGACGAACATGATTTCCGTCGGGCTGGATATATCCCGGCTTGGACTGATGGTCGTCTTTGGTCAGCCGAAATCGAGCGCCGAGTACATCCAGGCGACCAGCCGCGTTGGCCGGGATGCGGATCGCCCGGGGCTGGTGGTGACGATCTTCAATGTTCATAAGCCTCGCGACCGATCGCACTATGAACGGTTTGCCGCGTATCACGCCACTTTCTACCGGAGCGTGGAGGCGACGAGCGTAACCCCATTCTCGCCACGTGCGTTGGACAAGGGGCTGGCGGCAACTCTAGTTGGGCTGGTCCGGCATGGACATCGACCGATGACCCCGCCACTCGGGGCAAAGGAGATTCTGCAGGAACGTGCCAACCTGGATTTTGCAGTAAAGGCGCTGTCAGACAGAGGCGGCGACCACGCGACTGATCTTAGCCAGGAAGAGATGGAGCGCATTCGCGCCAGCGTCCACGAGCGGTGCCTCGATTTGCTGGATACATGGGCGAAGGAAGCGCAGGAATACCAGCAACACGGCGTCGGTCTGCAATATAATCCGCACGAAACCGGCGGCGCCAAGCAGCTTCTTTATGATTTTCTGAGCCCTGAGCTTAAGGCGCTTCCGCCTACCAACCGGAAGATGAAATTCCGGGCGAACCGCTCTCTGAGAGACGTAGAACCCTCCGTGAATATTTGGGTGAGGACCCTCGACGACACCGAGTTGGAGGAGGATGCGCAATGAGTCCGAAGACCAAGCCTTCCGGAGAAATTCGACTGAGCCAGCTTGTGACCACCTTTGGACCGGGGTCGATGGTCGACCTGCCGGAGCGCTCCGTGCTCATTGCAGGACTCGATTACTGGACGGCAGGCGGAGAACCGATTTCCGAACCGCGCCTCAGCCGGAAGCTCGCCACGCTCTTGAACGTGCCCTCGGTGGAGTTGCGGACGCCGCCACCGGCAGACGATGATCCGACCGCGCCAGCACGTGGGATCAACGGATTCCAATTTCCCGAATGGTTTATCACGCAGGATCTGGAAGATCAGACCGAGGCAAAAATGCGGACGCGGCTTCTGGTGCATAGAAAAGCCTTGACCCGAGGGAGGTTTGTAGATCGGGACAAGAAAAAGCGGAGTGTCGTTCCGGTACGTTTTGTTCGCGCCTGTCCCGCCGGGCATATTGGCGACATTGACTGGTACGTGTTCGTGCATAATGGCCAGTCGGAATGCGCCAAACAAACGCGCCAGCTTTATATCGATGAAAGGGGAACCAGCGGCGATCTAACCGAAGTTTACGTCCGGTGTGAATGCGGCAAGGCAGAGCGAAGCGTCGCCCAAGCTGCCATATTCGCGAACCATGCCCTCGGATCATGCGATGGATCACGCCCATGGCTTGGGCCATTCACTAAGGAGACCTGTGGGCAGCCGAGCCGGTTGCTGATTCGCTCAGCATCCAACGCTTACTTTCCGCAGCTCATGAGCGTTATATCGCTTCCGGAGCGCGACCAGGTAGTCAAGCAGGCAGTGGATGGTATCTGGATCCACCTGGAAGCGGTTGAGGAGATGGCGCAACTACAATACGAGCGACGCAAAGCCGTTGTAAAGGAGGCGCTCGAAGGGCTCTCCGACGAAGAGGTGTATGCAGAAATCAAATCCAGGGGGCTGGGTGGTGCAAAGGCTGAAAAATCGGTAAAGGTGGCCGAACTTGAAACCCTTATCGCCGCGAAGGATCAGATCGGGGAAGATCGGCCCGATAGGGTATTTTACGCGCGTTCACTGCCGCGCAAATTTTGGGACAAGCCGTGGATGAGTCCATTCGAGCGCGTCGTGCTGGTCCACCGGCTCAGGGAAGTCGTTGCCCAGGTTGGGTTCACCCGGTTCGAATCTGCCGCACCGGATACGGAAGGAGAATTGGATATTGGCGTGAAGAGGGCGGCGCTGGCGCGAGAAATCTCCTGGCTCCCGGCGTTTGAGAATAAGGGAGAGGGCATTTTCCTTCAGTTCAGCAAGTCAGCGATCCAGGACTGGATGGCAAGAGAACGCGTGCAAAAGCGTCTCATTGAACTCGCCACAGGATTTGTGGCTTGGGAGAAAGAACGCCCAGGAACCAAACGCGGCCTCCCGAACTTGCCTTATCTGATGATGCATTCATTTTCGCATCTTCTCCTAACCGCAATGGCTCTTCGATGCGGTTATCCCGCCAGCTCCATCCGCGAACGCATCTACGCAATTCCAGAGATCGGATATGGTGTCCTCCTTTACACCGGTACTTCTGATTCGGAAGGAACCCTCGGGGGACTTATCCAAGTCGGAAGACAAATTCACGAGGTGGTTCGAACCGCTCTCGAAACCGGGACACTCTGTTCCAATGACCCTGTGTGTGCCCAGCATGAACCCTCAAATCCCCACGAACGCAGATTCCTCCACGGTGCCGCTTGTCACGGCTGTCTGCTGATTTCGGAGACGAGTTGCGAGCAGCAGAACGATTATCTGGACCGCTCTCTGGTCGTGCCTACTGTGCAAGGGTCGGGAGCCGAACTGTTTTCAGGAATTCACACACATGAACCAGGCATTGCTCTCTCTGCCGCCCTCTGATCTCAGGGCTCTCGCCGCTGGAATCCGCACGGGGCGCCTGGTTGCCCCTTATGCCGCATCTAGCATTGGGCGCTTTCTCGGGAGTCCGGTTGCCGCCGAGGTATCAGATGCACTTGTGTCACTGGCGGCGACGGGTATGTCCCCGATTGCATTGGCATCGACCCTTGAACTCCTCTGTGCGGCGCTGGAGGGCACGCCGCGCATTGATGATGTCGTTGATCTAGTTATGACCGCCCCGGATAGCGCACGCGTGTCGAACCGGGACACTGGCGTGGTAGTCACTGAGCTATTTAGAAAAGCTCAATTGTCGGTCCTCGTGGCTGGGTACGCGGTTTATCAGGGTAGAAGGGTTTTTCAGGCTCTGGCAGAGCGGATGAAAGAGCGGCCAGGACTCGACGTCCGCATGTTTCTTGACATACAAAGGAAAAGCGGTGACACGTCGGCGGCTGACGAGATTGTTCGCCGATTCGTATATCGCTTCCGAACGGAGGAGTGGCCGTCCGGGGTCCCAATCCCGCAAATCCATTTCGATCCTCGGGCGTTATCCCTGGATCGACATCAACGGGCAGCGCTCCATGCAAAGTGCGTTGTCGTGGACCGTTCGGAGCTTTTT
>JAJZKY010000540.1 GCA_021803885.1 Planctomycetota bacterium | reverse complement strand
ACACCTCGGCCCGGAAGCTCTCCCACTGAGGCAGTGGACTCACCCGTATCCATTCGGGAAGTCGGCAGATCGGGACCCGGGCCGTGGCCTGGTTCAGGGCGAGGCACAGAATCAGTTCGGTAGGGGTTCCGGGAAGAAGCCTCTGGAGATGCTCGCGCACCCGGAGCTCGCGGGCCGCGGCATAGAGCACGGCGAGCGGACCCACCGGAAACGACGAGTGGACGCTCTCCACCCGGGCCCGAGGCGGGCGAAGGAGCTTGCCGTTCTTGTCACAGGGGCCGAGATGGGCGAGGACCCGGGTGACGGACCGCATCTTCTTCGGGTCCCAGACCGACTCGACCTGCTGGAGGCAGTGGCGGCCGCGCGTGGTGATGATTCGGGGGAATGCCGTACGCAGGATGTAGTGTGCACGTTCCTAGCAATCCTGCCGGTCGAACGGTACGGATCCTCGAGGAGAAAGGAGGGTCGAGAAGGGGGCTAGCAACTAACAGTCACGGAGAGCAGGTCAAGCCGTGAAGGTTAAAGTCCTCTTCTTCGATAGGAGGCCCGCGAGTGAGACCCCTTGGACAGAGCAGGTCTGGTTCTACGATCTGAGGACCAACAAGCATCCAGTCTCAAGACCAACCCCCTCGCGCGCGCCGATCTTGATTAGTTCGTTAGACTTGACAAGCCCGAGAATCGGGTAGAGCGCGAGCTGACATACAACTCGACAGACGGAACTAGGCGCTGGCGGGCCTTCGGTCTGCAGGAAATCCTCGCACGCGATAAATCAAGTTTCGATGTCTTCTGGCTCAAGGATGAGTCCCTCGAAAACTCTGCGAACCTGCCCGACCCTGAGGTCATTGCTCTGGAAATCGTTGAGGGCCCTGAAGTTGCGGCTAAGCAGCTATGCGGCATCGCTGCGGCCGTCAAGTATTCAAGGGGCGGGAAGTAGGAGCGTCAGGACTCAAAGCAGAGATGGCCGCGGCTTACTGGGTACAAGCGAGTCTGAATGCGGGATACTTTCTATTCCCGCACCAGACCTTTCGAAGTGATTCCTTCGCACTCCCGTCTTACTGCAAGCGGAACGGGCACGCTGGCGTTGTCGCTGAACCTTGGGATGCATTGACGAAACACTCGGGAACTTTCGCCGCGGGAGATCGGGTCATCTTCTACCAGTCGGGCCAGCCTGAGTGGCTTACTGGCGTTTGGGGGTACGGTACGGTGGAGAAGGACGAAGCGGAGGTTCGACTCAGACCGAACCGAATGCTTCAGACACCACTCTTTCTCTCCAAGCGCGCCGCCCGCAGGCTTGGGACTCATCTACTTCGCGGCCTACTCGGGAAGGGCGGGGTGACCTACCGTGGAACCTACGCCACTATCGGTAACGACTTCGAGATTTTGAAGAGGCACATCGACAATCTCCCTGCCGCAGAACTCGGGTCGTTTAGGCGAGAGAATCGCCCTGCCTGGAGGGATGGCAAAACTGCCCGTCAATGCTTCGAGCGTTGGCTCGCGGGCAAGGGGTGGGAGTGGGTCACGCGGGGTTTTCCAGACGTACTGGCCGCCACTCCCAATCGCCGTGTGCTCGCGTTTGAAGGAAAGCGCGGCTCGGAAGGTCCTTCTCCCGAGCAGGAGCGAACTTTCGACATCTTGAGGTCGAAGGGGCTGACGGTTTCCCTCGTCCGTGATGTCGCAAACGCCGATATTGCTTCAGATTTAGCTGAAAGCGGCTGGGAACCGCTGTCAGTGGGAACCGTCACGAAGGGTTGGCCAGACTATCTCCTCATTGACAGGACGGGCGAACGACTCGTCGCGTGCGAGTTTAAGACAGGCCCATCCGAGAAAGTGAGCGTGGAACAAATGAAGACACTCTCGACTATGGCGACGGTTCTAGGAATTGAAACTCACGTCGTGCGGACCATTCAGCGGGGATCGGACAGTGCATGGTCTCTCTACGACGATTCAGAAAGGTGGCTTCTCTATCCACCTATGCCCGCGCCACATTTTGAATAGTTGTAGGTGTAGCTAGACATCTTGCCGCCTGAATTGTCAGGACATATTGCCGCCCCCCGAAAGGGGTGGCGTTGGTCAAGCAGGATGTCCGTCTCCGACTACACGCCGTCAAGCAGCATCTCGAGAGGGGAGTACGAGCCGCGGAGATCTGCCAACTCTTGGGAATCTCCGAGAGGACGCTCCGCTACTGGTGCCGAAACTACCGAGAGGGAGGTGTGGAGGGCCTCCGGGACGAGTCCCGGCGCACTCATCACAGCCCGAACCGCATCCACGGGAACCTCGTCAATCGAGTCCTCCAGCTGAGGAGAAAACACCCGGCGTGGGGAGTCCTCCGCATCCACGCCATCCTTCGACGGCGGGGGGTCCGGGTGAGCTGGGTCACCGTCCACCGGGTGCTGAAGCGCCACGGGTTCATGGTCCGCTCCGTCAAGAAACCGGTCCCCTTCCAGCGGTTCCAGCGCCGACACGTCGACTCCCTCTGGCAAGTGGATGTCTACAAGTTCCGCATCTCCGGGGTTCGAGGCCACGTCTACGTGCACACCGTCCTGGACGATCGGTCCCGGTACCTCGTGAGGGCCCGCGCCTACCTCCACCAGCAGGCTCGCGAGGCCACGAACAACCTTTGGTGGGCGTTCAGGGCCGGCCGCTAGCCCAAGGCCCTCTACGTCGACAACGGGAGATGTTTCGTCTCGAAGGAGTTCCGGGAGTTCTGCTCCACCCGAGGCATCTCTGTGACCTACGGGAGACTGTACACCCCACGAGGGCGAGGGAAGCTCGAGCGGTTCCACGGGATCCTCACCCAGGAGCTCGTGGGAAGGGTACACTTCCGATCGCTCAGCCACTTCCGTCGGGAAGTCTACAACTGGCGAGCGAAGTACAACCGAACCCGCCTCCACGGCGGGATCAGCTGGTCGAGGCCTCACGAGGTCTATCACGACCCCAAGCTCATGAGCAAGAAGCGGGTCAGGGGCCGCTGAGGGCGGCAAGATCCCCGGACAGTTCAAGCGGCAACATGTCCTGACACACTACAGGTAGGGAGGCGGTCGCACGAACTATGATGGGAAGGCGGACGGAGTCGCAAGGCGTGTCTTCGAGAGAGGTGGACCTACTTACGGGCCCCGTAGTATAGCGCCCCCCGAAGGTGGGGGGTCGTACCAATTCGGTCTCAATTGCACTCGCCCCCCTCTTTAGCCGCCGGATTTCGATCCAGACCAGAAAGATTCCGAACCCAATGAGGAATGCGAAAGTGCCCCCGCCTCCACGTCCGTCGTGGCCGAATATAGAGAACCGGAGAACTCCTGGCCAAGGTTTCCCGCCAATACGAGGACCGCAAATCCGAGCAGGATGGAGCCGGCGATCCCGTCGAGGAGCCTGCCCAGCCAAGGCAGTTTGCGGTGATTCACGGGGGCAAACTCCCGGCGGCTCCATGCACCTTCCAGCCGGGAACTGTGACCACAGTAGCACCGCCTCTCCCGCATCGAGTGGAAGCTAGCATGTCCTCCGCTCGCCAACGGTTGCACGCCCTTGCTCAAGCGCGCGGGAGCAATTCCCTCGGGTTTGCCCATTAAACTCAGTCGATATTCACCTTCAGCTTCGGATTAAACGCACGGATGGGATTCAATTGCTCTCCTCCACTCGCCAGGGCCTGCCTGACGTGATTCGCAATCTCGGATACGTGGCTCTCCATGCAGGCGATAAGGTCGTACTTGTCTGAGGTGTCGATGGTAACCGTGCGGAAATTCTGAAGGTCGAAGGGAATCTTGTCCTCCTTTCGTACGATATGCACGGCTGGGAGGCCGGTCATATGGCGGATCGCTAGCTCATAGAAGACGTTCGGATTGTGGAAGGAGAGGTCAGCGATGACGATCTTCGATTTCAAGACATGGGCGATGACCTGAGCATTTATCATTCCTGGAGCGGCGATTTTGTCAGCACGAACGACCTTCAGTCCGAGTTCGCCTACTGCTTTCTCGACGAACGAGCCGAGCATCATGTCTGAGTGCTTCCTGTGCTCGGTCCCCTCGTCGCCAATAGTCGCGATGAAAAATGCCGTGTGTTCATAGTCCGCCGTCCCCTCCGCCTGAGCTTCTTCCGCAGCTTTCCCTGTCGTCGGCGTTAACACCGTCGCCCTCGACACTACTGGTGCCTTTCCGGGAAGTTCATCCAAAAGGTGGTCCGGACTCACCAAGCGCTCGGCCCCCGACAGGACCTTGAGTACACCAACGAACTTCGCGTTGGCCAGGAAGATGTCTATGCACTCGGCCTGACCAGCGGCGT
>JAJZKY010000539.1 GCA_021803885.1 Planctomycetota bacterium | reverse complement strand
ATGGCGACAGGCCCCGGCGGCTTGTGGTATTATTACTCCCAGGTGGAATTCGCCGCAATGTGCGGCGAGTAAGGTTTTTTTAAAAGCAATCGCCCCGTACATAACCGGTTTGCTGTGCATAACCGCAAAAAGAATCAAGCCCACCGATATAACCAAACCACCTGCTTCATATGCCACTGCTCGGGCAAAAGCCTTGCTCATCGAAATACGCGAACCGTCCAGGTTAACCACGCGCAACTTACCGGCCATTTTTCCAAGCGACCGTCCTTTGAGGCCATGCATCAATCCGAAATACAAAATCACAGCCACCACTACGATCACCGCGATAACCGCGGTAGGCCAAACCTGCTTGGCCTGCTGGCTCGCAGCCGCCGATCCTATGGGCTGAATCAACGGCAGGCCAAAAACCGGACGGAGCGCATAGGTAAAAATCTGCAGCAGCACAATATCCATAAAGATGCATCCAAAGCGCCCCATAATACTCGGCCGCTCCATCTCACCGGGCACATTAGCCCCCGTGCGTAGACGGTCCAGCAGTATTTGCTTGCCGGCTGCACTTACAAGTTGCCCTTGAAACGAAACCAATTCGTCCTGAGGGTGCCAGGCGCCTGTTACGCTGCATTGGCCCATGCCCGGCTCCGGAGGCTGGCCGCTCTGCCCCACGCCTCCTGACCCACCTGACCCAAATGGTTGATTTGAAGATTTATCCGCCACGATATGCCTCCTTCAAACTGCCACACAACTGTTGAGAAATAGCGAACCTTGCGGTACGTTATACCCATGCTGTTGCCGATGGTCAATTAAATTTGTTACTAAAATATTGGGCTGCAATGCGGCCAATTGGAACGCGCTTATGGATATCAACCAATTTATCGCCCGGCGCGAACTCTTGTGGCAACGACTGACTTTCCTCACAGACAAAGCCGGCAAAAATACGCTGGCGTCTCTTTCTACCCATGAAGTGGATGAGTTCTTCTCGCTATATCGAATGGCATCAAGCGACCTGAACCTCATTCAGACGCGCGGTGGCAGTTCGGCTCTGCTGGACTATCTTGAAACGCTTGTAGCCCGCGCCTACCAGCACGTGGCTATCCCGCAACGGGTGCGTTTTTTCGCCGGATGGTGGGGTCTGTTACGGTACGATTTCCCCGCAGCAGCCCGCAAACAATGGGTCATCCTGCTTCTTTCAGCGGCAATCATGTTCTCGGGGGCCATCAGCGCCTACTTCATTACAGCAGAGCAGCCGCAGGCGGCGCTCACATTTGTGCCGGCGGAGTTCTTCCGGCAAAGCCCTGCACAGCGCGTGGCCGAACGCATAAAGCGACAGACCTCGTCGAGCTTTCACTACAGCAGTCGCAAGAATCTCCTTTTTTCAGTTTATCTATTCACGCACAATATTGAAGTCGCCGTATTTACCTTTGCTCTGGGCGCAACATTTGGAATTGGCACCTTTGTCATGCTGTTCTTTAACGGCGCAATTTTGGGAGCACTCGGGCAGCGATACGTCGCTTCCAATGTTGGCGTGTATTTTGTATCGTGGGTTGGCCCGCATGGCGTGCTTGAGTTGCCGGCGATATGTGTGGCCGCCGCCGCCGGCATGATCATCGCCCGCGCCATGTGGACGCGCGGCGGGGAGTATGGCGGTATATGGTTAAGCGTGCAGGCTCAAAAATCCCAGATAGTGTATCTGCTGGCGGGCAGCGCCCATATGCTGGTGCTGGCTGGGATTATTGAGGGCGGCTTCAGCCAGATTACGCAACCTGTCATTCCATATTTTTTAAAAATTTTATTTGCCTGCGTGCTGTTTGCGGCTCTGCTCGCCTATCTGTTTGTGATGCCCATTAAAAAGCCGAACCAGCCCCAAGATGATTTTGAGCAGTTTGCCCAAGCACCGCAACTGCAAAGCAAATCAACTTTCAAATTAACCGCGGTGCACCAAGCGTAAACTCAGCCCGCAAGCGACAAGCAAAAAGCGGGAGCGGCGATTATGAACAGCATAACCGCCGCATGGCCCTGAACTTACGTTGTGTGGTTCCCGTGCCCGCTTACTTCATCGCCTTAAGCGAATCGAGGGCTTTGCCGGCCGAGGCCTCGAAGGTGCTTAAGTCGGTCTTGAGCTTGTCAAATGTCGGCGCGGCGCTCTGCACCGAAGCCACGCTGATGTTGCTGCCAACCGAGGTCTCCAGCGATTGAAGATCGGCAAGCACCGGTGGAACCGATGCCGAAAGGTCCTTGCATTCGCTTTGCAAAGCGCTGACCGGGCTGGCGCCGCCGGCGCCGCCGAGCAGGTTCTGCACGGCAGACTTGGCCGCACCCGCATTGGCTGCAACCGCACCTAAAACGCCCGCACCCTTGTCGCTGATTTCGCCGGCGGTGCTTTGCACCTTACTGGCCACCGCTTTAAAGCTGGCAGCTTCGCTCGTGAGCGCCTGATATTTCGACTGCACATCGGCGGCCGTTGCACCGGTAAGGTCGCTGATGGAGCTTTGCAACTTGGCCGTTTCGGCTTTGGCCGAGCTGAACAGGTTGGCTGCGGTGGCCGCCATATTACCGCCAGCCGCCGTAGCACCAGCCGGGGCACTGGCGTTGTTGCCGCCCGCCGCAGCCGAGTTTGAGCCTTTCTTGGAGCAGCCGCCAAGGGCTACAAGGCCTACCGCCAGAATGACCGTGCCTGTGAGTACGCGTGATTGGAGTTTCATAAGTCGCTTCCTTTTAAAAAAACCTTACTCGCCGCACATTGCGGCGAATTCCACCTGGGAGTAATAATACCACAAGCCGCCGGGGCCTGTCGCCATCGAACAATCACCGCGTAAAAGTACTGCGGCCCGCGGCTTTCAGGCCATAAAACGCAGTAGACGCAGATCTGTAATTTGCGCAAAATGTTTGAAATTGCCGGTTGCAAGCACAATTTCTGAATCCACGACCGTGGCTGCAATCAAAGCATCCATGGCGCTTAATCCATTGGCTGGGTCGTACTCCTCCATATAAATCGAAGCGCGATGGCCGATATTCTCTGATAGCCCCACCACTGCAAAGTCAAATTCAGAAAGAAAATCCCGAATTCGTCGTTGTTGTGCAACCCCACGGCTTCCCTGCAGCAGTTCCATGTAAGAGATAACGGATGTCTTCCGCACCGTCGTTTGATCCAGCAACTCCGCCGCCTTCACGCTGCCTCGCAAGAACCATATCAGCACATCCGTGTCAAACAACACGCGTGGACCTCGTACGAATCTTTTTCACATACCTGCCGGGATTCACCATTTCCTTCCGGTTGGCCCACATTCCAAATGATGGATGCGATTTAACGCTCCGAGACGACTTAGCAGATTTTCGGCGTATCGGGCGCATGATAGCTTTGGGCTGACCGCGATAGTACACGGTTATAGCTTCACTCCGGTTCAACGCATCAATGATTTTTCCGGAGCGCTTGCGTAAATCAACAAATGTAGCTTTCATGGAACTGCTCCGACAACACTTTAAGTATACACTTGCGTTCCAAGCCGGGCAAAGCCACTAAGGCAAGCGGTGGCTTAATGGTTTGTTACAATTTCCGCGCACGGTCGCACCAAAACGCCGCGCTCGTGAAGGTAATCTTTTACCTGCGCCACCGACCATGTGCGAAAATGAAAAATCGAGGCCGCAAGCGCCGCATCAGCCTTGCCTTCGGTCAGCACACGGTACAGGTCTTCGGGCTTGCCGGCGCCGCCGCTGGCTACCACCGGAATATTTACCCGCTCGCTGACGGCACGGGTCATTTCGAGGTCGTAGCCTTCAAGCGTGCCGTCGGCGTTCATGACGTTAAGCACTATTTCGCCGGCGCCGAGTTTTTCGGCTTCGCACGCCCAAGCTAAAACATCCTTATGCGTGTTTACGCGGCCGCCATTGATAAACACTTCCCACACTTCGCGGCCGTCGGGCTGCTTAACCCGGTTGGCATCCATACCCAGCACGGTCGCGCAGCGTCCGAAGCGTCGGGAGATATCCGCCAGAAGCTGCGGATTTTTAACCGCCGCCGAGTTGATGCTCACCTTTTCCGCCCCGGCCTGAATGAGTCGCATGGCGTCATCAAGCTCGCGTATGCCCCCGCCAACGGTAATGGGCATAAACACGCTGTCGGCAACGCGGCGCACAACATCAGCCATAATGCCGCGGCCTTCGTGGCTGGCAGTAATATCGTAAAATACCAGTTCGTCGGCCCCGCCGGCATCATAAAAAAGAGCCTGCTCCACCGGGTCGCCGGCATCCACATGATCAAAAAACTTTACGCCTAGTT
>JAJZKY010000538.1 GCA_021803885.1 Planctomycetota bacterium | reverse complement strand
CGGCCGCCCGATAAACTCATCGCCCTTCTGAAAGCCAAATCTTAATGGTGAGTCGAACGGGCGTGTCGCTCGCCAGCTACGCGCCTGTTCGCTATCGAACTCTCCCATAAGCAAGCACTCCCCATAAGGCACGTAATGGGGTGCACCCCATTACGTGCCGCAACCGGCATTGCCCACGCTGTCAGGGTAACGCCCGCCTGCGCTGGCTTCAGGCGCGGGAAGCGGAACTGCTGCCTGCGCGCTACGTGTGCATGCCGTCTTCACTCTGCCGCGCGAAATCGCCCCCCTGGCCCTGCAGAACAAGAAGGTCATCCTCAACCTGCCGTTTCACGCTAGCGCAGAGACACTGCTGGAAGTCGCACGCGATCCCCGGCACCTCGGAGCCGAGATCGGATTCTTCAGCGTCCTGCACACCTGGGATCAGCGATTGCTGTTCCACCCGCATGTCCACTGCATCCTGGCAGCCGGCGGCCTGGCTCCTGACCACGACGGATGGATCTCCTCCTCCCGCCGCTTCTTTCTGCCCATCCGGGTCCTCAGCCGCGTCTTCCGTGGCAAGTTCACCGCCGGACTGAAGTCCGCCTTTCAACGAGGCGATCTCCAGTTCCACGGCCGCCTCTCGCATCTGAACGATCCACGCGCCTTCCGCGCCTGGCTCAGAACCCTCTTCCGTAATGACTGGGTCGTCCTATGCCAAGCGTCCCTTCGGTGGGCCCGAACACGCCCTACGCTATCTTGGCGCCTACACCCACCGCGTGGCGATTTCCAACCACAGACTCATCGCGCTGGAGGGCAACGACATCACCTTTCGCTGGCGCGACTCGGCTCACGGCAACAAGAACAGACTCATGACCTTGCCCGTTGACGAGTTCCTGCGCCGCTTCCTGCTGCACCTGCTCCCCCGCGGCTTCGTCCGCATCCGCAACTTCGGCTTCCTCGCCAACCGACGTCGCGCCTGCTTGCTGCCCCTCTGCCCGCAACTACTGCATGACTCAGCAGGGAACACCTCTGCAAACACACCGCAACCTGTCGAACCGGCTGCACCCTTGTGGCGCTGTCCCGTCTGCGGCGGTGCTATGCACTTCCTCGAACGCATCTCTGCCGCTCGACTTCTCCTTCGCGCCCCGCCCCATCTCCGGAGCTCAGCATGAATCCCTGTCTCCAGCCACCACTCTCGTCCTGCCCCAACAGCATGCTCAGCAAACCCTTGCCTCGCCGTTACTTTCCATCGTTACGGCTGCTCCTCGTATCTTCTCCAGACCTCTCCATCATGTTCTCTTCGCCGCGTCAACACAGCTCGTCAGGCCCCCAGCCAGCCCGTCACTCCTACACTCAACACAAGAACCCGATTGAATTGACATAGCTGCCTCCATCCGGGGCGGCTTCCTTCAAGTCGCTGTATCCGCAGTGCCCGCTTCCAGCCTGCCAACCACAACCTCATCTCTGGGCACTGCAGATACAGCCCAAAGACTCTTCATTACCGATCCCGGCAATGAACCCGTGGCGACCACCGGGATGATTAGCACGTGCCACCCCCCAGGAGTATTTGCACCCCACACAAGTAAAGGAGGAGGGCTTGCGTGGGCCACGTGAGTTGCGGTCTGGTGTCGGAATAAATATTCGCCCCTTATAACCGAATATCCGCTCTCATGTCTGTGACCGCACACACCATGCAGATGTGACGGCTGTCATATCGAGTTCTCCTGATCGTTTTAATATTGCCTTCGGCATGGCACGAAAGCTAACTCGCGGATTCGCCTATCCGCCTCTCCACAGCACGGATCCTGTACCCCTGGTCTGCTAGAGGCAGCTTCTTAGGTTCGACGAGCGCATCGTTGCGAGGGTGAACGTTATTCCTCATCTCTGACCCGAAGACGCGTGCCCGAAACATTACAGGAGGGTTGTCGATGCGGCGTTCTCCGTTGATTTCAGTGGCTGCAGTCATAGTGTTCAGCGCTCTCGCTTGTTCCCCCTTTGGGGCGCATGCGGCCAGGCAAAAGATTCAGAAACTTTCATTCCGTTCCAACTCAGCACAAACTCCCGTCGCACACTTGGTCGGTTCTGCAACTTGTGCGACCTGTCATACCAATCTTGCTAAGAACTTTATGCATACCTTTCATTCTCAACAGGGGGTGCAATGCGAAGCGTGTCATGGCCCCGGGAGCCTTCATGTGCAAGGCGGAGGGGATATTTCAAAGATCGATACCTTCCAATATCAATCTGCCGCCAAAGACAACAGCGCCTGCCTGAGCTGCCATAAACGGGACACCGGCATCCGCCACTGGTCGAGCGGCATACACGCGGCCAACAATGTGCGTTGCGTTGATTGCCACCAGGTCCATCCCGGTGTGCTCAAGGCAAAGGAGGCTGGACGGAACGGCTTCAATACTGCGCCTGACGCGGCCACAAACGCCGATTACGTATCGCCGGAGACCAAGGTGTTTGTCGAATCTCGCGCCCAGATCAACGCCAACTGCCTGCGTTGCCACAGGAATGTCGAGGCGCAAATGAGCATGCCCTATCACCACCCGCTTCGCGAAGGCAAAATGAGTTGTATTGATTGCCATAATCCTCACGGAGGACCGAATGGCATGAACCTCAAGACCGCAAACGTGAATGAGCTGTGCCTCAGCTGTCACGCTCAATACCGTGGGCCATTCGCATATCAGCATCCGCCTGTTACCGAGAGCTGCCTGTACTGCCACAAACCGCATGGTTCTCCCAATACGAATCTGCTCACCCTGAGCGAACCTGCTCTTTGCCTGCAGTGTCACAGTGGCCATCACAATGGCGCCAATCTGCCGCTGACGGATCGCTGCACCAACTGTCATAGCTCAATTCACGGAACAGACGTCGCCACACCTAGCGGCGGCTCACGGTTCATTGACAAGGGACCGGTTGGGGTTCCATCAGAACCTCCGCAGACCTCTCAATCCTTGCTGGGAGTCAGCAACTCTTTGATTGCGCGCCTGAATGCCGAAACAGTACAGTCTGGCGCCCATACCGGGACGTACGCATTGGCGGCAGCGACTGCGCCGTTTGCAGCTGCGCCCTCCATGCTCGCTTCTTCTGTCCCCGCCGCCATGCTGGGAGACCAAAATAGCCCTGCGGGCGCCAGCCCCACCGGGGCCTGGTCGTCATGGTCGCTGAGCCCCTCCTACAGATTGCTGGACGGCTCGGGTTTCCTCGGCCGCGTGGGTGAATATGACAGCCTGCAGCAGTCGGCTGGCATCAACAGCAGAGTCGCCTATGTTTCACCGCAGGATCATCTGACGCTGGTTTGGCGTGGTGTGGTTCTGACGGGAAGTGATTACTCCATCCGCTCGCAACTCACAGCCGGCCGCTGGCTCACTGCAGGCCTCGATGTGCGAAGCCTTGTGCAGCAGCAGGACCATTACCACTCCTACATGGCATTGTTATCGCCGTCGGATTTCGGCCTTCCCGGCGCTGTCACGGATAGCATCCCCGCCAATGCGACTTTTTCGATCACGCGGAGGCTCGCCAAAGGATACGCAAAGATGAAGCTGCCCAATTTGCCCGTTCATCTGTTTGTGAAAGGAAACATGCAAGCCAGAGTGGGGCAGTCGCAGTTGATATGGCTCGATGAAAACTCCACTCCTGCCGTTTACGTCGATGGGGTCAACACCACCTGCGGCGATCTGTGTCATCAGGACTCACACTTCCAGCCGGTGAATTACACCACGCGAAATGTAACCGGTGGTGCGGACGTGAAGCTGAAGAGATTCCTGGAACTCAGCATGGAACATACCTTCAGCAGCTTCAATGATCGGCTTACTTTCCCAACCGTAACTTATACAGGTCCATTTACACCTGAAAACGAAGGCATTTCCACAGTTAATCCGCCGCCCTCAGGGCCGGCGCCAACGGATTTCCCCGCTGGCAGATACTACCTCGACATTCCTTCGCCGAGCCAGTATTCCTCCGATAGCGTGCGGATGAGCCTGACACCGAATCAACAGATCCAATGGAACGGACTTGTCGACTATACCCGGGTGCACAACACCTTCATGCACCACACCCAAAACTGGTTTGACTCAGATCAGACCGTATCCTGGAACCCGAACGGACGAATTCAGCTCGTTGCTGATTATCACCAACACAACCTGATCAATGCGTTCAAGCCGTATTACACCATGTTGCGTTTGGCAACTGATGTTGGCCCATTTGCGGCAGTTAACTTTGGCTCACCTGTGGCATTGAGGTGATCAGCAGGAGGGATAGGAATGCGCTGGGCTTCGGGCTGGAGCGTAGCGGAAGC
>JAJZKY010000537.1 GCA_021803885.1 Planctomycetota bacterium | reverse complement strand
CGCCAGGATTGGAGCATTGGCTTGGTGACACTGCTGGTTGCCATCGTTCTGGTGGTGCTTATTCGCCGGTTGGAAAAGCCCACCACAGAACTTTCGACCGCGGTGCATGAGCACGAGAGCTGTGTAAGCACCCGTGTACAGCAGACCCTTGTCGGCATTCGGGCGGTGCAGGCCTTTGGCCGAGAAGCCTTTGAGTCCGACCGGTTTGCCCAACAGGCGTCAAAAAGCCTTTCGGCAAGCCTGCGGCTGACGGTATTGCAAACCGCGGCGCAAAGCGGCGTGGCGATTTTGTTCGCTTTCGGCACGGCGGCAGTGGTATGGCTGGCGGCAAGGCGCGTGATTGCCGGGCAAATGAGCGCCGGCGATGTTGTGCTGCTGGCCGGTTATGCGGCCATGCTATTTAAGCCGCTTGAAACGCTCTCTTATACGGCCAATTCCATTCAGGGATCGGTGGCGGGGGCGCGGCGTGTATTTGAAATTTTAGATCGGCGTTCAAGCGTGGCCGATGCGCCCGACGCCCGCACGCTAAACCATCGGCCGAGGGGCGAAGTGGCCCTTAATAAGGTCAGCTTTGAATATCGTCCCGGGGTACCGGTGCTCAGCGACATTGATCTGCGCATGCAGCCCGGCTCGGCCATAGCGCTGGTTGGGCCGTCGGGCGCCGGCAAGACAACGCTCGCATCGCTGTTGGTGCGGTTTTACGATCCAGTTGCTGGTTGCATTACTTTGGATGGCGGCGACATTCGAGGTATTACGCTTGAATCTCTGCGGTGCAACATTGCCATTGTGCCTCAGGAGCCGGTTTTATTTGATGCCTCCATCGGCGAAAATATTCTGTATTCGCGGCCGCAAGCCTCCGGGGCTGATTTAGAGGCGGCCGCGCGTTCTGCCGGCGCATGGGAGTTTATTCAATCGCTTCCGCAGGGGTTTGACACGCCGGTGGGCGAGCGTGGGGTGCTGCTGTCCGGCGGACAAAAGCAGCGGATTTCGCTGGCGCGGGCGTTCTTAAAAGACGCCCAGATCATTGTGCTCGATGAACCCACCACCGGGCTGGATGCACAAACCGAGGCTGATCTGCTGGTCTCGCTGCGGCGGCTGATGGCCGGCCGAACAACTATTATCATCTCGCACCACTTTTCGACTGTTCGCTTTGTGGATCAAATAATTGTGCTCGAACGCGGACGCGTGGTGCAGCGCGGCGCCCACGAAGCGTTGATTAAAGAGCCCGGGCTGTATCAATCTTTGTATCGGCTCCAGCACGGCGATCCTGCGGCGGAGGCTCCATGAGCGAGTCGGCGGCAAACCAGCCTGTATGGGACGGCGGCAGCCTGCCGGCGGGCGTGGTTGTGGGGCGCGGCGTGGTCATTCGCGGCACTGCGGCGCTGCGGCGCTTTCGTTCGCAGCATGCTGACGGCCTGACCGTTGGCGAAAGCAGCACGCTCGATGGCGTGCAACTCTCTGTGGGGCCGCAGGGACGCATCAGTATTGGGCGGTTCTGCTGCCTGACCAATGCAATCTTAATGTGCGACGAGCAAATAAAAATCGGCGATTATGTGCTTATTGGATGGAACGTGGTTATTGCCGACACCGATTTTCATCCGCTGGCGCCGGCTCAGCGCGTCGCTGATGCCGTGGCCTGCTCGCCGATCGGCAAAGATCGGCCCCGCCCGAGTGTGGAGTGTCGGCCCGTACACATTGGCAGCAATGTGTATATTGGGCCTAACGCAACCATACTCAAGGGCGTGCGTATCGGCGATGGCGCCTGGATTGAGCCGGGCAGTGTGGTAACGCGCGACGTGGCGGCCGGTGTGCACGTGGGGGGCAACCCGGCCAAGCCCATCGCCCCACAGGACGGGGAGACCGTCTGATGAGCCGCACAATCTCTGGTGACTGGCACAATGGCGTCATACCCGACAACGTGGTGATGCAGCCGGGCTGTTATGTCGAGACCTCCTACAGCTTTCATTTGTATCGCAGCCGCCGCCCCCGGGGAGTGGTGCTGGGGGAGGGGTGTTCGGCCTATATAGGTTGCATGTTTGACATGGGGGAGCAAGGCGCTTTCAGCGCCGGTCGTTGTACGCTGCTAAATGGTTTGTGGCTCATTTGTGATTCAAATGTAAGCATCGGCGACTACGGGCTGATTTCATGGAATGTTGTCATTATGGATAACTACCGGGCTCCCCGCGATGCGGCGGCGCGCCGCACAATGCTGCAGCGCTTCGCCGCATCGCGCGATCCGGCGGCGCTGGCGCCGGTAGATGCCAGGCCGGTAAGCATTGGCAATAATGTTTGGATCGGTTTTGATTGCTGCATTCTGCCCGGCACGGTTATTGAAGATGGTGCTGTCATCGGCGCTCGTTCTGTGGTGAGCGGTCATGTGCCCGCATATGCGGTGTATGCCGGCAATCCGGCTAGATTTGTGCGGCGTCTTGTCAATGAGGAATAGCGTGCAGATTAAATCAGTCGGCTCCAAGCCGCGGATCATCGTATCTGGCATTTTGTTCTGGTACCCGCTGGCGGGTGTCACCTGGCAATTTCTCCATTTTATGCTGGGGCTGCGGCGGTTGGGCTACGATCCGGTTTATATAGAAGATTCGTCACGTTGGGTTTATAACCCCGCTCTGGCCGACTGTACGCCCGACGCCGAGTATAACGTCTCGCGTATCGCTCCTGTGCTGGAGCAGTTCGGCCTGAAAGACCGCTGGGCCTTTCGTGGACGCTACGAGGGCGGCCGATGCTGGGGCCTCTCGGAGGAGCAACTTCGTGATCTGTACCAGTCCGCTGATGTTATGCTTAATGTCACCGGAGCACAGGAACTTCTGCCCGAGCATGCACGCTGCCCCGTACGCATTTATTGGGAAACCGACCCCGTCGTGTCGCAGATACAGGTCGAGCGCGGCGATGCGGCTGTTATTGCGGCGCTCGACGGCCATACGCATCACTTTACCTATGGCGAAAACATCGGCCAACGCGATTGTCCGCTGTCGGCGGCGCGGTATCACTGGCGGCCTACGCGCCAGCCGGTCGTGCTCGACTTATGGCAGCAGCCTTTTGACGCGGGAGCTCGCTCGTACAATACCATTGCCACTTGGCAGAACCGCGGCCGTGATATCGTATATCGCGGTGAAACATATTACTGGTCGAAGGATCGCGAGTTTTTAAAGTTTATTGATTTACCGCACCGGGCGGCCGCCCGGTTTGAACTGGCAACCGGGGTGGATGATGCCACCCGATCGCTGCTACAATCGCACGGATGGATGCTGGCTGATCCGGTGCATATATCAAGCGACATGGACCGGTATCGAGCGTACATACGTGAGGCACGCGGCGAGTTTTCGGTGGCCAAGGACCAGAATATCCGGCTTCGATCCGGCTGGTTTTCAGATCGCAGTGCCTGCTATTTGGCGGCCGGGCGGCCGGTGATTAACCAGGACACCGGTTTTAGCCGCCACCTGCCGACAGGGCGTGGCTTGTTCGCGTTCAGCACCATGGAAGAGATTATAGCGGCCGTGCAGGCCGTTGAGAGTGACTATGCCGCTCACTGCCGCGCCGCATTTGAAATTGCTCAAGCACACTTTTCGGCGGAAAAGGTGTTAAGCGACGCATTGAAGCAGGTGGGCATCCAATGAACCCGCGATCCAGAAAGCTGCTGATCGTCAATGCCGACGATTTTGGCTTAAGCGAGCAAACCAATCAGGGCATTATGTATGCCCATGAGCATGGCATTGTAACCAGTGCCAGCCTGATGGTAGATTCTCCCGCCGCCACTCACGCCGTAGAGTTATGGAAACAGATATCCAATCTCAAGCGGGGCGCCAGACGTTCGCATGGATGCGGGCTTAGTCTTGGCCTGCACCTGGACCTCGGTGAGTGGCAACTCTGTGAGGGCGAGTGGCAACAGACGCGGCGGAAGGTCGCTTTAGATGACGCCGCTGCGCTGCGGCAGGAGATTGTGCGGCAGTGTCGGGCGTTTGAGCGATTAGCCGGCCGTCCGCCCACACACATAGATTCGCATCAACATGTGCATAAGAGGCGGGATGTGTGCGATGCGATTGCACAAGTTGTGCCGTGGAGTGCGGTTATTGTGCGGCATTTAAGTGATAAAGTTCGCTTTTGGGGCGCCTTTTTTGGCCGCGATGCCGATATGCAGCCCAAGCTGGAATATATTTCGCCGGGCGGCTTGATTGAAATACTATATGCCCTTGAAGAAGGCTGCACCGAGCTGTCATGCCATCCCGGTTTCGATCTCAATTTGGCCAGCGACTATCGCGCCGAATCTGCCCTGCTCGCCCG
>JAJZKY010000536.1 GCA_021803885.1 Planctomycetota bacterium | reverse complement strand
AGTGCAGACCAGCAGGTCTTCCCGCTTGCGGCGACGTTCCTGGCAGAGTTCAAGGTTGAAACAGGCTACCAGACGCTCCTCGGGAAAATCCGGGCTGTGAATCTCGGCGAGGTTCTGCCGGTCAAAGAGCGATGGTTCCAAAGCCTTTTCCCGCAGCAGTTTGGCAATGGCGCTGCTTCGTAAAGCGCCGATCCAGCCTAATTCCGGGTGGTCTTTCCATTCGTCAATATGGGTTTGTGTAATGGCTCCACGATCGCCCACCAATGTTACATGCTCCAAGCCAAAACTCGTGCGGAGCTTCTGGACCTGGTCGTTTACGGTGCTTGGGTCGGCGGTATTGCCTTGGTACACCTGCATGGCCACCGGGCACCCCTGATCATTGGTCAACAGGCCATAGACGATGATGGGAAACCCCGTCTTGCCGTCGCGGTCATGCCCAAAGGCGGCCAGGGGGCAATGACGGCCTGTGTAATAGGAACTCGACAGGTCATAGTACACCTGGGCGTTATCTTGCAGGTGACGTTGGGCCAGGCGTTGTTCGATGGCAGGCTGACGTTCCTGCAGCCATTGTAAGGCGGCGTAAAGCTCATCTTCGGTGGCATCCTGTACGCCCAGTTCGGCGGCAAGCGTATTGTGGGGCCATTGGGCCACGGTAGCCAGCTTGGAGGCTGGAAACAGTACTCTTGCCAAGATCATAGCCATAACCAGGCTGCGTTGGCGTGAGTGTTTGGCGGCGATAAGGCGTTCAAGCCCCAGGCGTTGTGCCATACGTAAGGCCGCCTGTACATGGCCATGTGGGGTAGAGCGGGTGATATAAAAGCGTTGTGCATCACCGAAGTCAGTGGGTGTGTCACTGCTGAGGACCTTTCGCATGGCCTCGATTTGTGCAGGGGATAGCTCGGAGAGGTTGGCGAGGGTCTCTTTACGCACTTTATTGCCCACGCGTACGGATTTACGCAGGAGCACGGCGGGCGGGGAATTACGGTTGGGTACCACGTCAATGTACATGAGCACGTTATAACACGATTAAAACATCATGTCAAGCACTAAGCACAACAATTACATGGGTACATTTTGCAGGATCAAACGGAGCGTGAAAATGACGTAAAGCTGGATTTAACAAGAGGTTACAGCGCGGAGAGGTGTGCCAGAGAAGGTGGAACTTTGGTTTAAAAAAACACGGCCAAGATGCGCCAAGGCGTTGTCCTCAGGCGCAGGTGCCCTTTGAACACGGGTGTATAAACCAACCGCGATAATGTTGCGTTTGCAGGGCGCCCGATTATGCGTCCCATCCGCTCGCCCATTATCTCACAGCAATTAAGCCGCATGTGCACAAATATTAGATGTCTTCCGCCAGAATCTGCGAAAGCTGCTGCGATACGTTGCTTATTTGCTCCACCGACAAGTGCGGGTTAATTACTTCCAATGGTACGGCTGCACCGCGGAGCGTCATGCGCCACATTTCCGGTTGTGGATGTGCATCTGGCAATAAAGCGAGTTGTTCGGCACCAAGCGGCGCGCAGCCATCATATCGCAGGATACGTTTACGCATAAGCAACAATGCCAGCACAAAGCGGAATTGTATGTCCTGAAGGTCGGGTTTTTCGGCCAGGCGGTTGAATAAGTCTATCAGCACCGAATCATCCACGAACAGCTTCTTTTTAGGCTGCGTTTCAGGGATGCTGGTTTTCCAGTAAGAAAATAGCTGCCCCGGAGGTTCCGGACGCTTGCCCGCCTGCCAGCAATCCGGGCAAAAATCCAACCGCTGAAAGTCCGCCGGCTGCGGCTGGGCAGCCTTTACACTTGGCTTTTCTGCTGATGGAGGCACTTCTATCAGAGCGGCCCAACACGCAGCCCCCGCCGCCAGTGCCGCTTGACACGCCGAGCATTGCCCCGCCGCCTTACCCACATCCCACGTTTGATTGGTCATCGTTCCGGTCATCATACAAGGTATATTACCGGCTGCATTGAGTTGCCGAAAGGTGCAGGCGACCGCCGTAGCCATCAGGTGGTTGGCATTGCGCGCGAAATAGGTGACCGGCCGTGTTTAACATATGCATAACCGTTATGGTACCAGCTTGAAGGGGTACGACCGCTTGATCCAGACGGCGATGGCCCCGGTGGCGTCTCTTTTATGGTTGGAGTACATGCGCATCCAAAGCATTCCCGAAACGGGCGAGTTGAATGTGCTCGCGGTGCCCGGCCGACCTACAACCCCATGGCGCCCCATGCGAATCTGGAGGTAGCCGCCCGCATGCGTAGAGTATGCGGTTGGCCCAGCCGCAGAGCAGTACCCAATCGCGTTGTCTGCCTTCCAGAGGCCAACCGCCCGCAGTACGACTAATTCGCCCTTGTGGATGCGCACAGTCGGCTGCCAATCGGGCCGTGCGGCAACGCGGTAAGGATAAAATCCGATGGATTGGCGTTTGGCAATCAGCCAACGGTCTTGAATGTGTTGCGTCAAAAGCGTCAGTTCAGTGGCGTCACGCAGCTTTTTGCCGTGCGCGGCCGCCCGGGCGGCAATTTGCATACTCTGATGCTCGGTAAAACGGGCACTCACAATTCCCAGCCAGTAGGCCCGCTCGGCTCTCGCCAACGCCCGCTTAAAGATCAACCCCGCCTCGATGGCAATTACATCCTTCGGTGCCGCGACGGCCTTGGCGGTAGGAGCGTCAACCAAACCCTTGTGCAAGGCGGCGATCTCGTCCTGACTTGCCAGGCGAATGCGCACCCGCACAGCGCCGCCATTGTCGTTGCGGCTGCCGTTGTCATGCTGCTGCAGGTACAGTACGCCGGATTCGCGTGGCGAGATCACATCGTTAACGCCAATATCTACTGGCTGCGCATCACCGACCTGGGCCATAAGCACTCCGCCGCCATGATCCGCGGCGGCCATCGCAGAACCTCCCGCATCGGTCGTAAAATGGGGATTGCTCACCGAAATCGTCCAAGCGCCCCGGGCACTTATTTGAAACGCCTCGCCCGCCTTAACCACAATCGTAGGCTGCCACGGCAATCGAGCAAATATATAAAAGTGATGCAGGCTTATAGCCCTTGCCTGGTCACGGTCTATCCGTCGCTTCAAGGCCCTGATTGCCCCGTCCAGCCGTGCCGTTTCGCCGGGCATATGAACTATGGAACGCGACTTATGCGCAATGTTCAGCGCGGCAAGCTCGCGTCTTTCCGCGGCGATTACACTTGTCCAGTAAGCCGTGCGAACGCGATGAGCCGCGCGGATGTAAGTCACCATAGCGGCTTTACTCGCAGGGTCTTTCGGAAAAAAACGCTGTGCTACCGGCAGCCGTCGCTCCACCGGCTTGGGTGGAGCTACTGGTTTTGGATGGAGCGGCAGCCCGCCTTGCGGGTGTTGCTCGGACAAAGGGCGTGGCAATGGCGGCGGCGGGCTTTGACCACCACCCGATTTATCCTTTGCGTCGCCGGAGTTGGTGGTGCTTCCGCCCGTAACCGAGCCACTGGAGTTGAAGTGATGATGCGCAAGGTACTGGTCTGCGTTATCAAAAATATTGCCTCCGGCATCTTGGCCGCCACTGTCGGCGCGCACTGTTACCAGCGGAAAAATAATCGCAACCGCCGCAATAACGGCCACCACCTTAGCGATAACCGTAGACATGCCGCATCTCCAAAAAGTTCCGTCGCTTGTGTCGCTTCTTTTGACCATGCCGACCTTTCGATATATCTGCGATACGCAGTAGATGCCACATCGTGCTCGCATCGCCGGCCATCCTCTAAATAACCACCCTACAACAGTAATAATACGCTTTGGTTCAAATAATAAAAGCAACGTTCCTCGGTCTTTCTATCCACACAGCCGCAGGCCTAAGGCTTTCGTACCCGCCAAATAATCATAGCGGCAACACTGCATTAATGGGCGTTAAAACAGCGGCCGTCACCTTGCAAGCGGGCGGCCCCACCGATACTATCTTGCCGTGGGGTGGCGGAAACCGTGCTTTTTTACCGCATATGCGGTCTGGACATTGATGTATTATGATTAAGATTACCCTTCCCAATGGAGCTATCAAAGACTTTAACGCACCAACCGTAACGGCGGCACAAATCGCCGCCTCTATCGGCCCGCGATTGGCAAAAGATGCCATTGGAGCTTTGGTGGATGGCGTCTTAAGCGACCTTAACGCCCCCATCACCAAAGACGCCGCCGTCGCCATTGTTACCGCAAAGGCGGATGATACCAACGCCATGTACCTGTTGCGGCACTCCACGGCCCACGTCATGGCGGAGGCTATCACCCAACTCTACCCCGATGCCAAGTTGGCCTACGGCCCCCCCGTTGATA
>JAJZKY010000535.1 GCA_021803885.1 Planctomycetota bacterium | reverse complement strand
AAACCGTGTGCGGACAAGCCGTAAAATGGAGTGCATAGCGTTTGAGGAGGGAGCACCGTGATCCGAGAACTCGGTTAGGCCCAGCAAAGGGCGTAGTCTGCCCTTTTGGTGCCCGCCGGGTCTCGGGAAGGCGACTCCCGCCTTCCCTCCGCATCAAGCAGGAGGGTTTTTTCATGTCTTGGATGCGCGTCAACGATCTCACCATTGCGGTCTCCGACCGTGTGCTGCTGGCCCACGCCACCTTTCGCATCGATCCCGGAGATCGCATCGGAGTGCTGGGCCCCAACGGGATGGGGAAGACATCGCTCTTCCGGGTCCTCACCGGTGACCTCCTTGCACACGACGGTTTTGTGGAGCGGTCGCCCGACTTGAGACTGGCCACGCTTGACCAGCTGGCCAGCCAGGATGATGAGCGCACCGTTTGGGATACTGCCTATGCGTCGAATCCCCGGATCCCCGAGCTTGAGACCTCCCTGCGAGCCTTGGAGCACACGATGGCCGATCCCGCCGCGGACGACCTCGAGACCGCACTGGTCCAATACGCTAACTGTCAGGAGCTTTATCAGGAGCTCGGTGGATATGAGTGGGACGCCCGGGTAAATCAGGTGCTGCAAGGACTCGGGTTTCCCGCATCACGGTTCCAGGACTCTGTCCGCATCCTGTCTGGTGGTGAACGCCATCGCCTGGCTCTCGGGCGACTTGTCCTTTCCGGAGCTCAGCTCTGGATTATGGACGAACCCACCAACCACCTGGACGTGGCGGCCATGGAATGGCTTGAGCGCACTCTGAACCAATTTCCGGGCGGGGTCATCATGGCGTCGCACGATCGACGATTCCTGGAGCGCGCCGCGACGCGCATCATCAGTTGGGAAGACGGCTACTTTTTCACCGTATCCGGCAACTATCGTCAGTACCAGGCGGTGCGCCGCGAACGCCTCCAGCGGCTCCAAGAACAGTGGAAGCGATACCAAGAAGAGCGGCAGCGCCTCATGGCTTTCGTAGACCGATTCCGGGCTGGCACCCGTTCGACGCAGGCAAAAAGCCGTCTGCACGCGATCGCGCGCCTCGATCGGGAGGCGCTGCCGCTTCCGGTAAGGGCACGCACCGCGGTTCGGACGCTTCGCCACGCTGGATCCGTACTGCCGGGGACGATTGCGGTCGACGTGGACGGACTGGTCCTCGAGGTGGGTTCCCGGGTCTGGGAGCCGATTTCCTTTCGCCTGCCCACCGTGGCCCGCATGGGGGTTGTCGGTCCGAACGGTTCGGGGAAGACGACACTTCTGTCGGCGCTGGTTCAGGGACTCGCCGGCGTCCGGTGGAACCCGGACGCGGTTCTGACGTGGTATGACCAGTATGCCGCCGACCGCCTTCCCACGGACCAGACTGGCATGGAGCTCGCGCACGCGGAGGGGATGGACCGTGAGACTTGCTATGCGCTGGGGGCGCGCTTCGGCCTGTCTCCCGACCTCTTGAATACCCTCACCGGGTTCTGGTCGGGAGGCGAGCGAGCGCGGCTTGCCCTCTTGTTCGCCCTCATGGCACGCGGAAACGTCTTGCTTCTCGACGAGCCGACCAACCACCTCGATCTGCCCATGCGGGAGGAGTTGGAGGCGCTGCTGGCCGGATATCCGGGACTTGTAATTCTCGTCAGTCACGACCGCGAGCTATTGGACAACCTGTCCACGCACACGCTTTGGTGGAAGGACGGAGCGTTCACATTTACGCCCCGTCCTTACTCCGAAGCGGTCGGAACCTAAAGCTGTTCGGCCACGGCCTTCATCTGCATGAAAAGGAGGAGGTAATCAGGCGACCCCGTCTTGGAGTCCGTGCCCGACATGTTGAAGCCGCCAAATGGGTGCGCGCCGACGACCGCGCCGGTGCACTTCCTATTTATATAGAGGTTGCCCACTTCGAACTCACGTCGGGCCTGTTCGATACGTTCGCGACGGCTCGTGTATAGAGAGCCGGTCAAGCCGTAGTCGGTGTCGTTGGCGATCTCGAGCGCGTTATCAAAGTCTCGCGCCCGAATCACGGCCAGCACCGGTCCGAATATCTCTTCCTGTTCGATCCGAGAGCCCGGCTCCACATCACCGAATACCGTAGGGGCAATGAAGTAGCCCGGCTCTCGGGCCCGTTCTCCGCCCGCAAGGAGACGGGCGTTCGCCTTGCCCCACTCGATGTACTCCATGATCTTACGAAACGCCCGTTCTTCGATGACGGGCCCGACACTATATGCCGGATCTTCCGCCGGTCCGATTTTCAGGTTTCGGGTCAGCTCGACCACCCGCTCAGCCACCTGTTCGTACACGGCATCGACAATAATGGCGCGGGAGCACGCCGAGCATTTCTGACCCTGGTAGCCGAAGGCCGACGCGACTATGCCCTGCGCAGCAGATTCCAGGTCGGCCGTCTCGTCCACCACGATGGCGTCCTTGCCTCCCATCTCCGCCACGACCCGTTTGATAAACCGACTGTCCGGCCTTGTGTCGGCCGCCAGGCGGTTGATGTGAAGACCTACCTCGCGCGAACCCGTGAACGACACGAACCGCGTCAGACGGTGGCCAACCAGATGGTCGCCAATCTCGCCGCCGTCGCCGGGGACGAAATTGATCACGCCGGGCGGAATGCCGGCCGCCTCCATGACCTCCACGAACTTGGCCGCAATGACAGGTGTGGGGCTCGCCGGCTTCAAGACGACCGTGTTTCCTGCCACCACCGCCCCCACAGTCATCCCACTCAGGATCGCCAGGGGAAAGTTCCAAGGTGGGATGATAGCTCCCACCCCTAACGGAATGTAAAAGGCCTGGTCGTCCTCCCCATTGAGCGGAACCACGTCCACCGGCTTCGACAAACGCTCCGCCTGACGCGCGTAGTATTCGAGGAAGTCAATGGCCTCGGCGACGTCGGCGTCGGCTTCGGGCCAGGATTTCCCAGCCTCCACCACCTCCCAGGCCGACAACTCGAACTTCCGGCGGCGCATGATGGCCGCCCCACGATAGAGATATCGTGCGCGTTCTTGGGCGGTGAGCCGTCGAAAGGAGCGAAAGGCGTGGTCCGCTGCGTCCAGCGCTTGGTCGACCTCGGTTCGGCCCGCCTTGTACACGCGGCCAACAACCTCGTCGGGTTGACCCGGATTCAAAGACACGAGCATATTGGCGGTCGTCACGCGGCCCCCGCCGATGATAAGCGGATAGCTTTTGCCAAGCTCCTGCCGTACCTGCGCCAGCGCCCGCTCCATGGCCGACCGACTGACAGGGTCAGAAAAATTTGTCAATGGCTCCGGCCGATAAACACCAACCATGTCCGAAGACCTCCCTAATATGCCGACGGGGATGGCACCGCCGTCATAGCCTCCTCTACCGCCTGGTCCAGGTCGGCCGCCACCCGCACGAGGTTAATGGCCCGTCCGTCCTTTACAAAGACATGCTCCGTAAACCCTTCCACCGTCACGTGACCCTGGTGCCGCACCGTGTATCGAAAACGAAGACGCGCGCCCTGGCGCCCGTCTACCCACACGACGAGCGACAGATCGTCTCCCGGCCGCATTGCGCGGTCAAAAGTCGCGTTCGCCTCACGCACCAGGAGATCGATGCCGCGAGCCCGCCAATCGTCGTAATAGGCGTGCCCGATCCCCCGGAGCCACGCGAGACGTCCCTCGGAAAACCAGTCAAAAACGCGGGCATGGTAGAGAATTCCGGCCGCGTCACATTCGGCCCAGCGCACGGTTATAGGAAGAACGGCCCGATGACCGGTCGGGGCCGTCCGTGCTTCGCGCGTCATTTCACCACCTCCCGGTTCCGGATCTCGCGTCCGCGCCTCCACTATAGATCAACCCGTCTGCCGGCAGATTCGGCACGGTGCCCCGGCCGGGACCGAGGCTCACGGCCTGCCAGGAGGGGCCGCGACGACCCGACCGTGTGTGAGAGACACTTCTCCGGCCCCCCCGGTGGCTCCGGCACGCGAAACCCAGGTCCTCGCCGCCACGGCGCTGATGGCGCCCCGGTCTCAACGACTCCTGCGATCTGGCCGCCAGACTCACCCTCCTCTTACACTCTGCTGAGCGAAACTTGGGAGCCTGGTTCCTGAGACTAAGCGGTCGCGTGGGAGTCCATGGTAGCCGGGCGGGCTTTGGGTGCCGTCTTCCTGTTGTTCAACCGGCCGTCCTCACCGCGTACCTGCACGAGGTATGTCCCGAGATTCCGACCCCAGCGAATGGGGCGGGCAGGCATGATCCAGGTCATCTGGGAGTTGAGGGTACGCGACTTCGATCAAAGGATCGGCGTCGGGTTGACTCAGGTTGTAACTGAGAGGTT
>JAJZKY010000013.1 GCA_021803885.1 Planctomycetota bacterium | reverse complement strand
CATGAGCGCCAGGGCCAATAATTCACCGTCGAGATCTTCTGCGCAGGGCGCCTCGTCAGCAAGGCCAAAGGCATAGGCGGCAATGTCCGTGAGTTTGCGAAGGTCTCCGTCGAGCGAGGCGCGGAGCACATGCAGGTCATCGACAGTCGGACTCAGAACAAAGCGGTTGTAACTGGCAATCGGGTCGTCCAGGCTGTTGAGCTGCTCAAGTGCGGATGACCACTCTTCCCGTCGCGCATGGTGGTAGAAGGACCATGAAGTCGGCAGCAGCTCAGAAGGAGATTCTTCGTCCATGCACTGCGCAAGGCGTTGAGAGTCTAGTGGGCCGGGAAGCACTAACAGGCCAGCAGGAATGGGAAGGATGCCCACGGGCTGCGGGCGCGAAAGTTTTGGCGAATCGATCATCGATATGCTCATAGACCCAAAGGTGGATGCGGCAGGTCTCTTGCCGCCGCCCTTACCATAAAGCTTGCCGCTATCTCCGCGCGCACGCGCGTCGGGTATGTAATTATACGCTTCCGCACCGTCTGGATCGGTGCGTCCGCCGAATTCTCATTCCAGAAGGAGATGTCGAGAAAGACGGCCCAATGCCCGTTCTCCGGCTGGATCGTCGCGACGACCCCGATCGACCTCTCGACAGAGCCATCGGAGCTAGACATGAGATGTCTCCAGGGCGACACGCAGCGCTCCTTGCGCCTCATCCCAGAAAGCGATGCGCGGGCCGGCGACGGCGCGTCTGTGCAGGACCTCCCAGATCAGGACAGTCCTATCTCCGCGGCCATTGCGCTGCTTCAACAGAAGTCCACCTGAGGCGCTGTTGTGGGTGGGCATAAGCCACATCTCCGGTCCGCGAACCATGGCGACGACTCCATCCCCCGGGAAAAATCGAGCGGCTACCTCTCCAGTAAGATGCAGGTAACCGTTCGCGGTAAATTCAACCTGAATGGGCATGGGCAAACCCCATCTCGTCGAGTTGTTTTCCTGCCGTCCGTTGGGAAAGATCGGACAAAAGTTTCTTCGCCAGCTTACGCATCGCAGCTTCGACAGGTTCTGATAGAGGCTCGCCGACGATGAGGCTCTTTGCCTCGATCAGGTATACGGAAATCTGGCTGGGATAGTCGTCTTTGAGGAGCCAGCGCGCAAAGCTCAAAGCATGGTCCCAACGGAAGGCGTGAAGATTGATGCCTGCAAGCGGAGGAAGGTGTTCCACCTCTTCGCCGGGCAAACAGAAGAGCGATCCAGGCTCCGAACCGCTGACACAGGCGTCTACGAGAATGACATGCCGGACTCCGCGCATCTGGAAGGCAACGTCCATGCCGCCCGTGCCTCCGTCGGCACAGTAAACATCGCCGGGCAGGCCCAGTTCCCAAAGATGACGAATCAATACCGGGCCTGCCGCGTCGTCGCCACGCAGCAGGTTACCGCATCCAATGATGAGTGTATCGACGATGGGTGTCCTGACCGAGCCCGCGATCTCCGTCATGCTCTCCACTCCGCGGCGCGGCTACGCGCCTTCCCCAATCCTGAACCGGGACAATTCTTTTCCGGTCTTTTCGTCATACGCGTGTACCGTGCAGACCAAGCAGGAGTCAAAGGAGCGAGCGACGTGCCCCATCTCGACCGGATCGGTTGGATCGACGATCTCCGCGCCGATAAAGGCCTTCTCCATCGGTCCGAGGCTGCCCGAGTTGTCGCGCGGCCCGATATTCCACGCAGTCGGAGTCACAACCTGATAATTCTCGATCTTGTTGTCCTTGATGACGATCCAGTCCGAGAGCGATCCTCTTGCCGCTTCGGTCGAACCGAATCCCTTGCCTTCGGCCAGCTCCGCCGGCTTGGTGTAGAACTTGTCGTGAAGCTTCATGGCATCGAGGCAGCCACGTGTCAACTGATAGTATTTGCAGGCTTCGTGCATCCGTGCCATAACCCGCACCAGAACGCTTGGTCCGACGGTATTGATAGCATCCAGAAACAGCGGGTCGAAATCCTGATGGGCCGCCGCGCCCGGACGCCCGGCAATCACCTGCCGCGCAAGAGGACCCGCTTCAAGGGGAACGGAACTGCCCTTGCCGGGGACCAGGTAGCGCGGGGACTTCGCCCAGCTGTACTTGCCTTGCTTGTGTCCCTCGAGAGGATCAATCGGCTCTGTCCGGCCCTCCCACGGATGGAGAGAGGTCTCACCGCGATAGAAAGAGTGTGCCGTGTCCTCGCGCACATTCAGGTGATCGAAGTCGTAAAACTGACTGCCGTCGTACACACCTGAGCGGCTGATCAGTGCGGCATTGCGCCCATCGACAGTTGGGTTTTCATACAAATCGGGCTGGAAATAGGTTCCAGTTGCGAGATAGGAACCGTATCCACGCCCGAATTTGTCCAACCCTGCTTTCAGAGAGAAACGAATGAAGAGACCGCAATCCGAATTGTGCTGGGCCTCGTTCTCATCGCACCAGGCAAGCACATCTGCCCAGGTCTTGTTTTCCATCCAGCGCTCGATCGAACATCCCAGCCACGTCGTCTCCAGCCACTCACGCTTCCAGTAATCCAGGATGGAGATTGCGCGCGTTACATCCGACAACGTTGGAGCACACATCACTCCGCCGGGAATCATGAAGCTGGAATGTGGCCACTGCCCGCCAAAAATGGCGTAGACTTCGACCGGCTTTCCGGAGAGGGTCACGCCTTTTTCATAGCTGGTGCCGACGAAGGGAGCGAAGCGGCGCACGCACTCGTCGTATTCCGGTACCTTGGCGTAGTTCTTGTTCGTCAGATCGATCGCAAACAAAGCATAGAACCAGCGCGGGATGGATTGCAGCGTCTCGCAGGCCTGGGCGATATTGCGAACCAGCGTGGCGTTTTGCGGAACATGGGTCTTCCATGCCGTATCAAGCGCATACGCAGCCTTATAGAGATGGCTGCCGCCGCAGATGCCGCAGATGCGCGGCGTGACAATCAGGCCCGCCTGAGGGTCTTTCCCCTTCAGGATGATCTCAAATCCACGGAACATGCTGGCTTCCGTCCATGCGTCCGTAACTACATTGTCCCGCAGTGTTACCCGAAGATCCAGGTCGCCCTCGACACGGCCCAGCGGGCTGATTCTCATTTCCTGCCCTTGTACGACTGTCGCCATTCCGTTACTCCTTGTTTCGATCCGGTATCAAATATCGAGCTGTTTGAAGATGCGATTGATTTACTGCGCTGACTTGCTATACCACGAACATGTCTTCCTTGGCCCACTTGGGGGCTGCAATCCGGGCCGCCGCTGCCTGCGCCATGTAGGTAACGTGATCCGTCCCATTTGGAATTTCCTTGGGAATGACTCCACTGATCTTCTGCGTCTTGAAAACGGTACCCGGCTTGAGATCGTGGAAAGGAAATTCAGGTTCGGTGCATCCTGTGCATGGCATGCCTGCGCGAGTCTTCGACGACTGCCGGTTCCAGAGGATGCGATTGCATGGGGAGTGGGTCATCGGTCCGCGGCAGCCGAACTCATAAAACAGGCAGCCTGTGCGCGTTCCCTGCCCGAACTCAACCGGAGATTGCTTGTACTCGAAAAACTGGACGCGGGTGCATCCAGTCTGGGTAAAAGTCTTGAAAAAGGTTTGGGGCCGCTGCAGGTCGTCCAGCGCAATATCGCCCGCGCGTCCCGAAGCCACGGCCACGAGGATTTGCGTGACCCAGTCAGGATGGGCCGGACAACCAGGGATATTGATTACCGGCAATCCCCATTTCGAGCGGAAATCCGCACCGAGAAATCCGCCATGTTTCCGCTTGAGGTATTGCAGGCCGATGTTGTCGACCGGGTTCGGCTCCGTGGCGGGAATGCCGCCCCAACAGGCGCAATCGCCGAGCGCGACGACGGCGCCAGCCTGCGCGCACAACTCCTTCACCCAGTCCTTCATGGGGCGGTCGGCGAACATGTTGAACCTGCCCGTGCCGCTTGGCCCCTGAATGACGGTCCCTTCAAACACAAAAATGTCCAGAGGCGTTTTACCGCTCGCGCAGTCTTTAAAGACGCGCTTGGCATTATCTCCCATTTCAAGGCCCAGGGAGGGATGCCAGAGCACATTGATGCCGAAATCGGTCACCAGATCACACACACTGGGCTCCTCGGCGTTGAGAAACGACATCGTGTTGCCGCTACAGGCACCACCTTGAAACCAAAGCAACGAGGCCATGGATCGAACTCCTTATCGATACGCTGACGTTAGCCAAACAAATCGATTTGACTCGTCCCTTGTCTGCTGTGGCAATAGCAAGAATTAGCTAATTTTTACCGGATCGCGTCCCGACGTAACCACCAGTCCCCGGGATATGGCGGCACGCAGCAACTCCATTTGATTGTGCGCGCGCAGCTTTTCCATCAGATTGGCCCGATGGCGGGTGACGGTATGCGGACTGAGGTTCAAAATCTCCGCCACAGCCTGTGTCGTGTGGCCATCCGCGACCAGCTGCAGGACTTCCCGCTCACGCGTCGTCAGTCCGGTTTTGTCCTGGTCCTGAGCCCGGACAAGAGCCATGTCGATCGCCGGGGTGACATAACGCTCTCCCTTCAGCACCATTCCAAGGGCTTCGAACAACTCATCATCCATGGCGTGTTTGAGCAGGTAGCCGCGCGCTCCGGCCCGCAGAGTCTGCGCCACAAACTGCTCATCGTTGTGCATCGACAGCACAATGACAGCGAGCCGGGGCCATTGCTTATGAATGCGCCGCATCGTCTCCAGCCCATCGAGCCTGGGCATGGCCAGATCGAGAAGGACAATGGCCGGGGGCTCCGAGGCGAATTGCTCCGAGAGCTGCCGAAGGGCTTCTTCACCATTATCCGCTTCGCCAATGACCTCGTACCGCCCGTCCATGCGCAGCAGGGCCGCCACACCGCGCCGGATCAGGGCGTGATCGTCAACAAGCAGAACTCGCGGCCGCTTTGCACGGTTCATAGGAGAGGCACCCTTACGAGAATCTCAGTCCCTTGTCCCGGACTGGAATGGATCGACAAGCGGGCGGGAAGCATATCAGCGCGTTCCTTCATCCCTCGCAAACCCAGGCCGGTATGCTGCGCGGAATCGTCGAAGCCCTTTCCATCATCGCGCACGGAAAAGAATATTTCATTATCCTCCTGCGCGAGTGTCACATCGACGCGGGTCGCTCCTGCATACTTTGCCGTGTTCGTCAGCGCCTCCTGGGCAATACGGTACAGCGCTAGCTCCACTGGTTCCGGGAGACGATCGCACGAGTTGGAGAGATCGAGAACGATCTGGATATCAAGCCGCTGCTCGTAATCGAGAGCAAGCTGCCGTAACGCGCCATGCAGGCCCAGGCGATCGAGGGTCGGCGGCCGCAGGTGCCGAGCCAGATTGCCCAACAGCTTTGTCGAGCGGCCAACCTGTATCCCCAACTGCACGACATCGGCGCGAAGATCGGAAGGGACCTGCCGCGACAGAACCTGAAGCCCCAGCTGGATGGCGATGAGCGCTTGGCCCGCCTCATCATGGAGTTCGCGCGCAATGTGTTTGCGCTCGTTCTCCAGCCGGAGCAGGTTATGCGCGGACAGCGCCTGCACCTGCTGGCTCTTGATATCGAGGGATTTCATCAGTTGCGCATTGCGAATCGCCACGGCAGTGGTGTTTGCGAGCGATTCGACAAACGCGGCGTCCTGCCAGGTAAATGCGGGCTGGTTGTCTCCTTTGTGCAATTCGAAAAATCCGATCACTCGTTCGTCCACGTCCTTGATGGGCACGCAAAGGGCGCGCTGGACATCAAACCGAGCCACCAGCTCCGGGTCGGAGAGCCTGTCGTCGGGATACTCGTTCGATAGATAAGGAAATTCATTTTCCAGCACATGTCCGGGAATCCCTTCCAGCGGCCCCCAGGCGCGCGGCCATTCGTGCCAGGAGCCGCGATTCCAGTAGGACTCCGAGGACATTCCCATCGCCCCGGACGGCGATGCCGGCAGGGCCAGTCCGGCCAGTCCGCCATCCGCCTTCAGGAAGCGCGCCGCATGTTCGACCAGTCTGCGCACCAGCTCGGACGGATTCAGGTGCTGGTTGACCGCTGCATTGAACGCCAGCAGAATCTCCAGTGACTGGGTCCACTCCTGCATGCGGTCGAAGAGTCGCGTTCGTTCAAGACCGATCGTTGCCTGAACGGCCAGCGTCTCTGCGATTGCCAGATCCTGCTGAACAAAATGGGCGCCCGTTCGATGATTTTGTACCTGCAGGACTCCGACCACCAATCCCTGATGATTCAACATCGGCACACAGAGAGCATTCCTGGTTCCGGATTCAACGAGGTCGGCGCAGGGTACTCGAAGGCTGGGAGACGAAGCGTCGAAAAGATAGGATTGGCGATGGCGCAGGACCCAGTGCGAAAGGGAGTTCACCGCGTCCAATTCGGTGCCCAGGTCACGGGTCGACTCGACATTGTGATGGGTATGCGAGGTACGGAAGGACGGAAGGTCCTGGTCGTAGAGCTCGACGATCGCATACTCCGCATTCAGCAGATGGGCGGCCTGGCGGGCAACGGCGCGCGCCAGCATTCCTGTATCCAGTTCATGGAGAACCGAAGCAGCGCCGCTTCGTAAGGCCTCAACCTGTGCGGCCAGATGCCGCGTCTCCGATTTCAGGCTGGCGATTTGGCTCTTTAACTCAAGGATCTCCTGTGAAGCCGGAACACTCTGAGAATCAGACGCCTTTTCTCTCAAGCCATAGGACACACGGCTATGATAGCTCTCCTCAACGCGGAGAGCTCGAATCGATGTCACACGCTCACGCATCGCGCCTGCTTTTCCTCGACAAGGCAGCGAAGCCATTCGTGCATGCCAGCGCCGCTCTTTGCAGAGGTTGGAACAATGCGCATGCCCGGGCGGACCGCTTCGATATTGGCACGGGCGGCCTCGATCCTGAACTCGCACGCCTCGGACAAATCCATCTTCGTGAGCACAGCCACGTCGGCCGAGTTGAAGATATTCGGATACTTCAACGGTTTGTCTTCCCCCTCCGTAACGGAAAGCAGGACGACGCGAATGTCCTCACCCAGGTCGTAACTTGAGGGGCAGACCAGATTGCCGACGTTCTCGATGAACAGATAATCCAGCTGATTCAGGTCCCAGCCGGACAGATGATCGGAGATCATCTGCGCTTCCAGATGGCACCGCCCATCCGTATTGATCTGCTTCACGGGCACACCCGCCTCTGCCAGCCGTCGCGCATCATTATCCGTCGCCAGGTCTCCCACCAGCGCAGCGACGGAGTGTCCCTGGTCGCGCAATTCGCGCAATGTCCGCTGCAAAAGCGCGGTCTTTCCTGTACCGGGACTGGAGACGACGTTCACGGTCAGCACCCCGGACGCATGAAGCCGGGTCCGCAGATTGCGCGCGATTTCGTCATTCTTATTCAAAACCCCTTTGCGAATCTCCAGAACCCGTGTGTTCATCATTTTGTCCTTTTACTCCGGCAGTTCGATCTCAATTGATTCAATCTCCAGTTCGCGCCCCTGCCGAATATCTCCGCTGGGCGTATCGCACTGAGGACATCGGAACCGCTGCACGCTGTCCAACTCGATCTCTTCCATGCAAGTCGCGCAGTAGACCCTTACCGGAAGCTCTTTCACATGCAGCTGAGACTGCGCCAACAATGTATCCGCCGTGGCTATCTCATAGCCGAATTCAAGCGCTCCTCGGACCACACCGGAAAGTGCTCCGAGACGCAGATGCACGGCGCGAACGCGCATGGCTCCCGCTTCGCGCGCACTCTGGTCGGCAAGCTCTACGAGACTGTACGCAATGGAAAGCTCATGCATAGATGGCTACCTTGGCTCAGTCCTGAGCTTTCGTCCATAATTGCGCGCGAAAGCAATCGCAAAACCCAGAGATGCCTGCACGTCAGGATCGCGCAGCGCGCTAAGCAGTCCGAAGATGCCTTTGGGCGCGGACGCAGCATACTCGTGTTTCAGGCGGGTAGCCGTCGCTGCAGCTCCCAGGTCTCCCACGACTCGAATGCTATCGGGGGCAAGAACCCCGGCATCATACATTTCTGTCACCGTATCGATAAGCCCTTTTGCATGTGCTAGCAGTCCTGATCGCACGACCTGCTCGGCGATGTCGATCAGAGGTGGAATGCATGCAATCAGCTCCTTGAGACGCCCCAAGTCAAGCGTCGTGCCGAGCTTTGCGGAGTCGGCAACCGGGTCCGCTACCGACTCAATGATGACATCGCTCCTCCTGATAAATTCATCGGCTGACGCCAGAGTGAAAGATGCCAGGTCGAGATGATCTAACAGGCTGTGGAGAGAGGCAATCGTATCCGGATTGCCAAGACGCTCCAGCAATCCCGAGGAGAGCACCCGGCCGAAAGCAGGACTGCTGGCAAGGTCCGCAGCCTGCAAGCCCGTTCGCGTCAGTTGCGGCAGCTTCTCCGCCAATTTGCGGGCATCTGAGGGAACGGAGACGCGGCGCAGATCTTCAAGGTTTTCAGCAATCGAGTTGGTGATTTCATCGCTGCGATGGAGCAGCTCTTCCGCTGCATCGGTTGCAAAAACGATAATGTCGAGCCGATCCAGCAGCCGATGGAGCAATTCGGCGGTCTCCGGCTGCTCTAATCGCGCCACCAGATCCTGCGTACCCGGTCTCTCAGCCATGGCAGATGTGCCCATTGCATACCCTCTCAGACTTTGACACCCGCGATTGTATAGCCGCCGCGGTACGGCAGGTTATGGCATGAACTTGCTATTTTTCGGGCAGGCTGGGTATGCGACGCCATTACTCCGAGCAACGCACTTCGGAAAGACCGTCAAACTGCCGCCACTTGTAGATCACGATAGACACGATCCAGCTCACAGCAAAAATCCCAATGATAACGTAGCCGAGCGCTCCGAAGTTGTCGTTGAACCGGCGCACCAGGTCCCAGAACGCTCCGCTCAGGCGGAACTGGCTGGCGAGCAGCCCCAGCGCCTCGATTCCACCCACCGCGAAAGCGACAGCAACTGAAACGAAGGTGATGGTGATGTTGTAGTAGAGCTTGCGGATGGGCTTTACAAAAGCCCATCCATAGGCTCCGAGCATCAGAATATTATCGGTCGTGTCGATCAGCGACATGCCTGCAGCGAAGAGGGCTGGAAATACAAGAATCGCCCACAGGGATAAGCCTTTGGAAGTCTCTGCAGCGGAGATTCCGAGCAGCCCTATCTCGGTGGCCGTATCGAAACCGAGACCGAACAGAACGCCGAGCGGATACATATGCCAGCTACACCGGATCATCCGGAAAAGCGGACGGAACAGACGAGCCAGAAAGCCGCGGTTGCCGAGCAGCAGATCAAAATCTTCGTCGACATAAGGCTCTCCGCGCCTGACCTGCGAGAATGCGCGGTAGATTGATCGGAGAACAATTAAATTTGCAATCGCAATTGCGAAGAGGAAGAGAGTCGACACCAGAGTGCCGATGATCCCGCCGATGTCTCTGGCAGCATCGATCCTGTGATGCAGCGCGAGCGCGGTCGCAGCAATCGCAATAGACCCCAATACGACGATCGTGGAATGCCCGAGCGAGAACATGAATCCCACGGCGACAGGGCGTTTCCCCTCCTGCATTAGCTTGCGTGTAACGTTATCAATCGCGGCAATATGGTCGGCATCCACGGCATGACGCAGTCCGAAGCTATACGCTAGGAATGCAGTGCCCAGGAGAACCGGATACCGATGAAATGCGAAGAGAGCCCAAAACCATGCCGCCAAATTGAAGACCAACAGGATGCCGTAAATAGCGAAGACCCTGGCTCGGGTGTTGGCAGCTTCGTCATAGAACAAAATTCGCAGGAAAGAAATCATCGGGTCCGCGTTGCATGCACGATCAAAGTAGCACGTATTCAGGAAGCGTAATACCCACCGGAAAGAATAAGAGAAAGCGCCTGAATGCGGGATGGATTATTCCGCGAGCAAGACTCAACTATACTATCCTAAGCTGTCACCAGCTATGGCGAATTTGCCCACAACAACGCTTGCACGCAAGCACATTCAGGTAAGAGGCGTCGTGCAAGGAGTCGGGTTTCGCCCGTTCGTCTATAAGCTGGCCAGGTCTCTCGATCTGGCAGGGCATGTCTTCAATTCGTCGGCGGGCGTCACTATCGAAGTTGAAGGAGTTGTGGATGCCACGGATGAATTTATTCGAAGGCTGAGAATCGAACCTCCACAACTCGCAACCATCGCCGAGATCAGCATTTCGAACATGGAGCTTCAGGGGGATACCGGTTTTTCGATCCTTCAGAGCCGGGAAGCGGTGGGTGAATTTGCTCTTGTTCCCCAGGACACCGGCACATGCGATGCGTGCTGGCGCGATTTTGGCGACCCGCTCAACCGCCGCTACGGATATCCGTTCACCAACTGCACTCACTGCGGCCCACGCTACACCATTATCCATGACATCCCTTACGACCGCGCAACCACGACCATGTCTGGATTCACGATGTGCAGCGCCTGCCGGTCTGAATATGAAGACCCCGAGGACCGGCGCTTTCATGCCCAGCCAAACGCGTGCGCGCAATGCGGACCTTCTCTGGTTCTGGTCCCGCACGGCTCGCCGCTTGCGGATTGTTCATTTACCGATACGGACCCGCTGGCAATCGTTTGTCGGGCAAGAACTCTGCTGCGCGATGGGAAGATCCTTGCAGTGAAAGGTCTCGGAGGCTTTCTGCTGGCGTGCGATGCGACCAACGACATTGCCGTCGCCGAGCTTCGAAAGCGCAAGCGCCGCCCGGACAAACCTTTCGCGTTGATGATGCGGGATGTCGCGACTGTCAGGACGGCGTGCCTGGTATCTGAAGAGGACGAAGCGGCTCTTCTCGATTTGCGGAGGCCGATTGTGGTTCTGCCTCGACGCGCAGGAGCGGATTTGTCCCCAGGCATCTCGCCCGGAAACGACACCGTGGGGGTGATGCTGCCGTACACTCCTCTGCATTACCTGTTGTTCAGTGATTCGCCGGAGGCGGAGTCCGAATTCGCCTCCTTGGTCATGACGAGCGGCAACCTCGGTGAAGAGCCGATCGTTGTGTCGAACTCTGAGGCCATGCGGCGCCTCGATGCAGTTGCTGATTGGTTTCTACTGCACGACCGCGACATCGCAATGCGCGTCGATGATTCTGTCGTACGCGTCTTCGAGGGGCGTGAACGCGTGCTGCGCCGCTCCCGTGGGTTTGTGCCGCAGCCGATCGATCTGGGAATCGCACTGGAAGAAGTGCTGGCCTTCGGTGGTGAACTAAAGAATACCTTCTGCTTGACCAAGAGACGGTACGCGATTCTGAGCCAGCATATCGGGGACCTTAAGAACCTCGAAACCATGGAGTTTTTTGAAGAGACGCTCGCCAGGATGAAGCGCCTCTTCAAGGTTGCGCCACGGGTGGCTGCCTATGATCTGCACCCCGCATATATGAGCACTCGGATGGCTCTGGCATCCGACTGTGAGCGGAAAATCGTCGTGCAGCATCACCATGCGCATATTGCGAGTTGCATGGCAGAGAACCACCTGCAGGGCAAAGTGATTGGGGTAGCTTTCGATGGTACCGGATACGGCACGGATGGAAAAATATGGGGTGGCGAATTTCTGGTTGCGGATTTCGCTGCGTTCTCACGCCGCGCGCATTTCCGTTACGTGCCCCTTCCGGGCGGCGACGCTGCGGTGCGGCAGCCCTGGCGAATGGCGCTCAGCTATCTGCGGGATACTTTTGGCCGGCAGATCTCCGGAGAATTTGGATGTTTTCGAGAAATTCCCGCGAAGGACCTGGAACGCGTGGACACAATGATCTCCCGGCGCATTCATACGATGGAGACATCGTCCTGTGGGCGACTCTTTGACGCTGTAGCTGCGCTCCTTGGGCTCGTATCCGAGGTCACCTTCGAGGGGCAGGCAGCGATCGCGCTGGAAACGATAGCTGCAAGAGGAGTCGACCGGTGCTACGACTTCAACATTGAAGAAGGGGAACCGTTGATTCTGGATTTTCGTCCGACAATCGCGGCGATTGCGCAGGATTTGTCATCCGGAAGAACGGCGGGAGAAGTCTCTGCTTGTTTTCACAATACCCTGAGTGCGGCCACTGTGGAGATGTGCTGTCGCATCCGGAAGAGCGACGGAGTAGACCGGGTATGCCTCAGCGGAGGGACATTCCAGAACCTATATCTCCTCAAGCAAACAACAGTGGAATTGCGACGCCATGGCTTTAAGGTCTTCCTGCACAGTGTGGTGCCAGCAAACGATGGCGGCATATCGCTGGGCCAGGCCGTAATAGCGAATGCGCGTGAGCTACACTAACTATCCCACTGGTTCAAAACATCGGGCAGGCCAACAGGATATAGAACAGTGGGTTAGGGCATGAACAATACAGCCCAAAAGCGGGCGATTAAGAACTACCGGTACCGCCTCCGCAAGCGAGGGATCGTGCGGTTTGAAGTTCTCGGCCTCGACGCCGATCGCGACCAGATTCGCTCGTTCGCAAAGCGGCTCGCCCAGAACGACGCTGAGACCAATCAAATTCGGTCGCAGGTCAGGCGGACAGTCTCCGATCTACCTCAAAAGAAGGGTGGCATTCTTGCGGCTCTTCGTCGCTCGCCGCTGGTCGGACTGGCGTTGGAGATTGACCGTCCCTTTGACCTGGCAGGGAAGTCGATCTATGAGGTATCTCCTCGACATCATCAGCAATGCCACGAAGTCAAGCCATTCGTAGCCGCTCATCGAATGGATGGAGGAACGGGTGGACGATGATTTGTTCATTTCTGCATTGAGCCTGGCCGAAATCCGGTGCGGCGTTCTGGAGAAGTCGGCAGGGAGAAAGCGCAGGCAGCTTGAAGAACGGTTTCACGGTCAGGAGGACCTCAGGCGCTGTTTCGATGACGCGTGTTGGCTTTCGACGAAAATGCAGCACTTGCCTGAGCCCGTCTCATGTCGGAAGGCACTGCCGCAGGGCGGCCCAGAAGCGCTTTCGATATGTCATGGCCGCAATCGTCGAGGCGAATGAGAGCGTTGTTGTCACAGACAACGAGAAGCCTTTCACGGCGTAAACATTCTCAATCCGCTCCGTAGTGCGAGACGCAGAGCAGCGACTGAGCGCTAAAGTCCTCAATTTGATCATGCTGCATGCGACTACCTCAGACTGACGACAGCGGACGTAAAGATCTTGGTCTTCTGATCCACACTGCTGGAGCCAACGTTACCTGCAAAGACTGTCGTATGATTTCGTACATTTTCCAAATCGCCGCGTAGCCTCGCAATAGAAAGCAAGAAGTGAACGACGTACCCGTATCTGCTGACTTTTGAGGTCGTAATCAATGAAGCCTGCGTCCTTGAACTTCTTCATGAAATAGCAAGTCCGCGACCGCGTAGTGCCTACCATTTCTGCGAGGGTTTCATGGTTTACCCTCGCAATCACGGTCTCAGGGGAGGATTGCCCATCAAAATGGGAGAGCAGCAGGAGAATGCGCGCTAGTCTCTTCTCGCTGGGATTGCACCGCTGATCCACCGAATCCTGCCTGTAGCGGACGTTCCGCGCTAACACGTATGCACAAAACCTGTTTGACAACGTCACTTCTTGGGCAAGTGCGAGCATCATGGCCTTCTTTTCAATTCGCAGGAGCTTGCAGTCTGTCAGTGCGCTGGCAGACGTCGTGCGGACTGGCAGGCCGGCAATCGAGTCTTTGCCAACAAAATCCTCGTCGCCCAATATATCGAGCGTTGCTTCCTTCCCGCTCTGGGACCTTGCGCTGAGTCTTACCCTTCCTGCTTGAATGACAAACACCGCGTCAGCCGCGTCGCCCTGAGCGAAAATTGACTGACCTTTCCGAAAAGACAGCATCTCCCTGCCCACGCCGATGGTTGAAAGAAAGACTTCGGGGCTGAATGCACATCTTTGTTTGGCCACAGGCTTCACTCCGCTATGCAAGCGATCTTACATTTGAGCACAACTACGACGATAAGGATGTTCCATATTGCTCATTGCAGCCAAAGTGAAGACACCGACAATCCGCCACTTCTGGACGTCGGCAACCGACTGGCAACCGTGGCTGCTTTTCTTCATGCGTGCACTGCAACAACAAAAGCGCCGGCTCTCAGTAAAGGTGGAACGGGAAAAGACGCCCTTGCCACTCTCCCAGAGCTTGCAGTCAAGATTATTGACTATGTACGGGATCAGGGACGAGTCACTACCCGCGATATGGTGCGCGAAATCGGCGCGAGCCCGAATACCCTCAAAGCTACATTTACCTCGCTTGTTGATAAGGGCTTGCTCCTGCGACATGGCGGCAGGCGTTCCACTTGGTACGGGCTTCCGTAAAGACGGAGATGTATGGCATTCACGATTCTCGAGGAGCGCGCTGTATGTCCAGAAGATCCCGAGGGTCGGATCAGTAATGCGCCAAATTTTCAACATGCCGCTGGAAGATCGCGCCGCCATAGAGCACTTCATCAACATCTACTTCCATGCGAACCTGAAGCAATTCGCCTAATGGGCGATAATCTTCTCTCCCCCGCGCGGATCGTTCTTCTTCAAGACAAATGTCATGCAGAACATGGCGGCCGCAGCCACTGTGAGCAGCCAGAATGTGTCGATGTACGACAAAGTAGAAGCCTGCAATTGTAAAGATTGATACACCTGCCCATAGGCGCGGGTGAGCGCGTCGGGAGCACTGGAGCCACTCTGCTGGAATTGTTGTGCCAGCCCATCGACAGTGCTGCGAAAGATCGGGTTACTTGGAGTGAGATGGCTGGCCAGCCTCTCCTGATGGAACTGGTTGCGTCTCGCAAGCACCGTGGTGACGACAGAAGTACCGACGCTGCTGCCGATGTTCCGCATAAAATTTACCAGCCCGGCAATAGCATTGTTCTTCCCCTTGGCCATGCCGTAGTAAGCGGCAGCGGTGGTCGGGATGAAGACCAGGCCCATCGGTGCGTATTGGGCAATCCGCAGCAGTGTGGCCGATTTAAAACTGATGAGAAGATCGACGCGCTGCGTCGACAAATACATGCTTCCTGTCAGCAGAATCCAGCCTGCGGCGATGAGATAGCGGCCCTGAAATCGGCCCGCCAGCATTCCAATGAAGGGCAATTCCACCAGCAGCACGAAGCCTGCGGCGGAAAGCACCATGCCCGCTGCCTCCGCCGTATAACCCATATTGGCCTGTAGGAATTGCGGGACCAATACCGTCGTCGCAAAGGACATTCCGCCAACGATAAACATCATGATGCTGGATGTCGTGAAGTTGAAATTTGTGAAGAGCCGAACATCGACGATGGGGTCTTTCTGGAACCACTCCCATACGACCAGCGAGACTAGGCAGACGCTGGCAATCGCGATCAGGGTCACGATAAAGTGGGAACCGAACCAATCGTCCTCCTGCCCCTTGTCGAGCAGTATCTGCAAAGCCCCAACGCCGAGGGCCAGCAAGGAAAAGCCAATGTAATCGAGACGGGCACGCCTCCCGAGGGCCCGGGCTTTGGTCAGATAAGGAGGGTCTTCCACGAACTGGTAGACAAGGAAGAGCGCCAGAATGCCCACAGGCAGGTTCATCAGAAAAATCCAGCGCCAGGTATAGTTGTCCGTGATCCAGCCGCCGAGAGTCGGGCCAATCGAGGGCGCGAAGATGGCCGTTACGCCATACAAGGAAAAGGCGAGCCCGCGAAGCCGGGGCGGAAACGTGTCGGCCAGGATGGCCTGCGCCATCGGCTGCAGCCCGCCTCCGCCCGCGCCCTGAATCACGCGTGCGATCAAGAGGAGTCCGAGACTGGGCGCGATGCCGCAGATAAGAGAACTGACGGTGAAGATGACGATGCAGGCCATAAAGAACCGCTTGCGTCCGAAGAGGCTTACCAGCCATCCGCTGATAGGCAGAACGATGGCGTTCGAGACCAGATACGACGTCAGTACCCATGTACTCTGGTCCTGGCTGGCACCTAGGTTCCCCGCGATGTGTGGCAGGGCCACGTTGGCGATGCTGGTGTCGAGCACTTCCATGAATGCCGCTAGTGAAACCACAAAGGCGATAAACCACGGGTTTGCTTTCGGTTTCCAGTCGTGGTCTTGCTGCGTCAGTGTTTCAGTTGCGGCGCTCATTCCATCCGTTGCTGTCGGCATGATTGATCGATCAGTGAGAGTGTGGTAAAAACCAGGATTGCGGCTCTCCTCACCGGCGCAGATAAGAAGCTGCCACTTGAACCCCGATATTTCGAAGAACGAAAATCATGGTCCCGATTGCGAATCGTGAAGATCCGGACTGCCCGTGTCGAGATGGAATGGCTTGGTGTACGGCTCCACTGGATAGCCCTTCTTTTTCCAGCCATCCAACCCACCTTTGAGGAGTTTGATCCGCGTGAGATGCAGGGCGAGGGCACGATGCAAGATGCGGAGGCTGGTTTTATTGCTTGGGCTGGTACAGTAAACGATCGAGTCCTTCTCCTGCGGAATGAGGGATGGATTCTCCAGCACTTCTTTGGGCGAAATTCTTTTCGCTCCGGGAATGATCTCGGGATCGGCCAACAGGTCGAGAGGCTGGCGAACGTCGAAGAGCAGCACCTCCGGATTGGAGGCCAAAAGTGCATGGAGGGCCTCCGGTGTAATGGTGTGCTGCTCGATGACATGCCGGTCTCTGGTGCGCCGGACCCCAACTACGATCAGCAGGGACAGCATGGCAATAAAAACGGTAATCGAAACCGCAATCATTCTCCGTTCCTCCCTGATCGGCATGCTGCAAGAGCAGATTCAATGCACGCCGACGAGGATTCATTTCTCCAGCGTAGCGACGGCACTTCATCCGTTCGCGGCTTCGGTGACCGGCAACATTTTTCGTTCAATGATCCCCAACCGCTCGTAGATAGGCCGCATGTCGCGCCGGATTGTCTTCAACTGGCTCCAGAACCATGCGCTTCCGGCAATGCAGGCCACTCCGCTGAGCATGACGGTGCGCGGCGCGCCAATCCAGTGTGCCAGCACACCTGCCAGAAGGCTGCCGAAAGGGGCCATCCCGACAAAGGCGACGGTGTAATAGCTCATCACCCGGCCCCGCATCTTCTCGTCGACCAGTGTCTGGATGACGGTGTTGCTCGCCGTCAGCCCCTGCATCATGCCGTAGCCAATAATCAGCATCAGAAGCATCGAAATCCACATAGTCTTTGAGAATCCGAACCCGATCAGCCCGATGCCGAAGATTGCCGCCGAGACCGGTATCACCTTGCTCAGTCCGCGGACCGAGCGACGCACCACCAGCGACAGAGCAGAAACCAGCGAGCCGACCCCGGTAGCTCCCATCAGAAATCCCAGCGTATGCGGACCGCCGTGGAGTACCTGCACCGCAAAGATCGGCATCAGCACCAGGAACGGCCACCCCATCAGGCTGACCACGGCGAACAACAGCAAAATGCTGCGGATCGGCACAAATGCCGATACATACGTCCAGCCCTCGCGTAGCTGCTCGGCCATGGAAGTGACAGCATGCTTCCGTTGGATTGCCGTTACGCGCATCAGCAGCAGGGAAACGATGACCGCGATGTAACTGATGCCGTCGATGAGAAAGCAATATCCTTCACTGCTGGCCGCGATGATGACACCGGCCAGAGCAGGGCCGATCAAACGGGCCAGGTTCACCATCGACGAATTGATGGCGATGGCATTGGAGAGGTCGGCGCGATTCTCCACCATCTGCACCATGAAGGTCTGCCGGCCTGGCATGTCAAAGGCGTTGATCACTCCCTGAAAAGCGCTGAGCCAAAGGACCTCCTGGATATTCACGCGGTTCGAGAGTGTCAGCCACGCTAACAGGAGCGACTGGACCATGGCCAGCGTCTGAGTACAGACCAGCACCTGCCGCCGGTCCAGCCGGTCGACGAGCACGCCTGCAAACGGCGCCAGCAGAAATGTCGGAATCTGTCCGGCAAAGCTGACCGTTCCCAGCAGCAGTGAGGACTTGGTCAACCGGTAGACGAGCCAGGAGGTAGCGATCCGCGTCATCCAGGTGCCTACCAGCGATATGCTTTGCCCCCCGAAGAACAACCGGAAATTCCGGTGATGCATGGCCCTCCATGCATGGGAAAGATCGGGCCCTCGGCCCGCGGGTGCTTCCGGCGTCGTTGTGGGCTTTTCTTGGGGGCCGGACATACGCAAATTCAGGACCAGATTGCTAGCAAAAGCGAACGGCTGTTTGAGACAACAGAAAACCCTGCCTCGTGGAAACAAAGAGATGCATTCGCAATATGGGAAGACTCAGAAAGCAAGAATCTTCTCACATTCTCTACAAAACTTTACAAAACAAAACGCAGTATGCCATCCACTTTATCGATGCGTCGGATGGCATTTAAGATTCATTTCTGCATCAACTTCCGA
>JAJZKY010000534.1 GCA_021803885.1 Planctomycetota bacterium | reverse complement strand
TGGGATAGTAGATCGGGGTCGTGATGTAAAACTTCGCCATCTCTATTCCTCCTCACAGGTTGCAACCGGCCAGGAAACAAAAAAGCCGCCCCAACAGGGGCGACGTGAGTCGCGGTACCACCCTTTTCCCCATCCCGTGCGGATGGGCTCGTGCGGGGCCCTCGGCCCCTCGCCTGCTATCGGTGGCAAACCGGCCTTGCGGCTGCTCCCGGGGGTCATCTGCTCGTCGGCTGGGACCAGGCTCTCACCGCCACCTGGTTCTCTGCGCCCGCCCCCGACGATACTCTTCCCCTGTCATCGCACGTATCGGGATTGTAGCGGTAAGTATAAAGACCGGCTAACACGCTGTCAAAGGACCGATCTCAGACCGGCGGCACGATATCCTGCTGGACCACCCAGCTGTTGCCATCGGGGTCCTCGATCACAATCCAGCGACCCCAGGGTGCTTGCTGGATGGGTTCGGAGGCACCGGCCACGCCACAATTGGTCAGGTGCTGGACCGCCTGCTCAATGTCCGGGACTGACATGACCATGCCCTTGAGGGAACCGGGCGGCATGGTCTCAAACCAAGTGACAAGCGTAATGGCTGTGCCACCGCCGGGCGGTGCGAGCATCACCCAGCGTTGGTCTTCGCCATTGGCATCAAAGGTTCGGTCGACCACTGACGAAAAGCCCAACACCTGGGTATAGAATAGTTTTGCTTGGTCTTGGTCGGATACTGGCACGGACACCACCGAAATACGGCCGTCCATCTGCCGGGCTCCTTTCCTTGGCGCTTGCCACTCGTTGCAGCAGAGGCGGGGCTGACCCATGAGTATTATTGATGTGCCACTCTCGGACCTTGTACTTGACTCCCAAGTCGCAGCAGATCGTACCTGGCGTCAGCTGTTTTCTGAGCACCGCCTCACGGCCGTCCACCTGATGCGGGCCGTGACCTGAATTGCCTGCCAACGAAACGCGCGGCAGTTAGCTGCGCAGAGCACTCTCTGGGCAAAGGCAGACATTGCCGGCATTGCCGTAGCACCGGCTACTCAGGCCGCATGCGACCGCCGGGTCGCCTCCATGTCCTTGTCTATCCCCCTGCTGGCTGACCCCACGCGCAGCCTGTATGCCGCTCTGGCGCTTCCCAGAGTGCTCGCCGGGACGCTTCAAACCAGCGCAACGGCGATTATCGACCGAGGAGGGACCGTGCGCTACCTGCGGGCGCAGGCCAACCCGCAGCAGTCCCTGGACATGGTTGAACTCCAAGCTGCTCTTGCCGCCTCGACCTAAGAGCAGGGAAGAAAGACACCGTTTAGACATATCCAGTATCTGGTAAGTTTACTTATTTGTGGGCAGGCGTCGCGATCGGCGTTTCGAACCCTTCTGGTGCGTTAACAGCACTGGGAGGGACAGTGTGATGTCGGCAGGTAGCCTTGTGATCGATGCGGCTTGCAGACCATGCCCGGACGATGCACCAGACGCGCCCGTGGGCCGCTTGTCGTCGGCGCCTTGGCAGCCAAAGGAGCATGAGGCATGGTTCAGCACTTTCTTCTTAACGTCATCTCTTCTGTCCAGGCATGGCTGGGCACAGCCAGTGTCTTGTTCTTGCTGTGGGGTGGCTATCTCCTGTGGACCAGCGGAGACAACCCCAGCCAGCGCAGTCACGCCTGGAAGCACTTGGCCGCCGTTGTCGGTGGGCTCGTGGTGGTGGTATTCGCCCAGGACTTGGTGCGTCTTGTCTATTCGTGGGCAGGGCAGGGGGCGCCCTTTTGAACATCATCGCCGGAGCCGTTCAACCGGTGCTGCAGAGCGTATTTGGGGTTCTCGCCCCATTGGTCGCAATCACACCAGACGTCTGGTTGCTTCCCATCGTCGCTTCCCTGTGGCACTTCTCCCTATCGCTGGTCGGTGTTTGTGCCCTCTTGCTTGTCCTGCTGACTGCCTCTCAGATGATCTCCGGTGTAAGAGTCGACTGGCTGCGGTTGGTCATCTCCCTGGGTTCGACCCTGATCTTGGCATTGCTCTCCATGCGCATTTGCATCTTTCTCATCCGCCTGAACAACGCTCTCATCTCCTCTCTGGCTTCTCAGGTCGCTCTTCAGCTCACTCCCGTATCGCTGCCAACCCGGGTGCTCGCCGACCTCGTCTTCTGGCTGCCCTACCTTGTCCTGCTCCTGATTCTGACAGTCGTCTATCTGATCAGAGCGATCGAGTTGATGTTTCTGGCAACCATATCGCCGCTGGGCCTGATGGCCCTGGCTTGGCCAGTATCTCGGCCGATCGGAGGCAGGTATCTGCAAGAGCTCGTGGTGATCACGTTGGTTCAGACGGTGCAGGCCTTCGTGTTGGTTTTGTCCCGGGGTCTGTCTGGCCTAGAGGGTCTAGGCCCAGCCAACGCACTGGTTGGACTCGCCGCCCTCTACCTCATGATCCGTGCCCCCGCTCTATTGCGAGCGATGGTTACTGGAGCCAGACGCGACGCTCCAGCCTGGATGCTGGCGGCTCAATGGCTGAACTTCTAAGACGAAAGCAGAGGTGCCGTCCATATGCGCTCCCACCACCATGTTCCTCAGGATTTGCTGCAAACGGCTGAGCCTGTGCTGTGGGGACTCGATGCTTGGACTGCGCTGGTGGGCGTGGTCTTAGTCATCGTGTCGTTCCAGCTGATGACCTCTTCTTCGGCCGCCTTTGGCGCGCTGGTGATCTGCCTGTGGGCGACGTTCCTCGTGGTCGGTTTCGGCGCGGTCGACGGGATTTCCGTACGGCTTTTGCTCACCTGGGCCGTCCTATGGAGTCTGCGCCGAGGCGTCCGGCGACGACGCCAAGGCACAGAGGTCGCCACCCGCCTTGGCCGCACCTGAGGTCTGTCGTGGTCGAACTGATCCACCCTATCCCGGTGCGGTGGCTGCCAGATGACGACCTAACCTCGCTACAGGCTCAGGATTTGAACTTTCTCCTCAGTGTCCCTCACGACATTAAATTCTGGTACAGGTCTCGACCCCTGAGCGAGGTCGCCTCCGGCACCCATTCGTACCTCGACCATCTCACCCGCTCCAGGCTCTCACCTCCCATCGATCTGCTGCACATGGAACTCCACCTGCTCACCCCCGGCCGCTCGTCAGTCCACCCCATCGCCCGCCATCTGCACCTTGACCGCCCCGACCCTCTGCTCGCGGCCCCGGGTGGCTCCCCAGCCACCGAGCACCTTCGCCATCTCTCCGGGGCCAGAGGAGACATCACCATGCTGATGGCGGTCAGGTGGCCGGCTCAGGTCTCTCCGGACCTTCTGGCTCCGCTCTTCACCTTCCCGACCGGTCTGGATCTGCTCGTTGACTGTCGGCCCCTGCCGGCCCACGAGGCGACCCGCATGCTCCGCCACCGGCTGCGGGTGCTTCGCCCACACAGCGCAAAGGATCCCGCCTTCCAGCAGTCCGCACAGGACGCGGAGGCGCTACTAGGGCAGGTCTCTGGTCGGATGAATCGACTGTTCAGGGTTGGTCTTGTGGCCGCTGTTTCCGGATCACCTGCAGACCCGGCGCCCCGTTCGTTTCAGCAACTGGCGCAGGGACTTGGATTCACGTTCTCGCCGGTTCCCTTCCAACAGGCACAGCTGTCGACCTTGTTCGGCGATCACTTCTCAGCCATGCCTCCTTTGGTTCGCATGCTTGACGCCCAGACCCTAATTCACCTGGGTCTATACGAGTGGTCGGCGCCACCGATAAGCGACCGCCGCGACCTGTTCATCGGGATCGATCCGGATCACCGCGCTCTGGTCAGTCACGACCGCCGCAAGGCCAATCCGTCCGCATTCGTTCTCGGCCTTCCCGGGAGTGGCAAGTCAACGTTTAGCAAAGTGGAGCTACTTCGTCGGCTGGAGTCAACGCAAGCGCGGGCCATCGTCTTCGATCCCGAGGGTGAGTACGAGTTGCTGGTCCGCCATCTGCAGGGGATGTCCATCCCAATCGGCACCAATAGCGGCCATCTCAATCCGCTGGCGGCCCCGCAACCAGGCGACCTGGAGGGCAAACTTCTGCGGATCCCGCCACTGCTGGCCGGCTCTCTGGGATCGGCAGAAGTGCTCCGGCTCAGGCTGCTACTCACCGATTGCTACCGGCAGACGACCGCGCCAACCTTTCGAGACCTGCTGCGGCGCATTCCCAGTAGTGATCCCCTGTACCCTGCTGTCTGGCCGTACGCTGACGGCCCGTTGCGCGGTTTTTCTGGCCCTCTGCGCCGCTTCCCGGATCACCGCATCATCTCATGCTGCTCTAAGAATCGGCAGACCGCGTCTTGATCCAACCGACTATGGGCGGCAACGACAATGCCGGGCCGGACT
>JAJZKY010000533.1 GCA_021803885.1 Planctomycetota bacterium | reverse complement strand
TTGCCTCAAAGGGGTAAAAAAATGAAATCTGATCATCTGAAATTATCCAAAAGTTCATGGAACGGAGCCGCCTGGGTGCTGGCCGCGGCTCTGTGTGCAGTGCCGGTTTGGGGCCAAAGCAGCAGTTCGGCAACTCAGCCGGCGGCCACCAGCAGCCAGACGGCTTCCACGCAGACCGGCACGGCGGCCAGTAACAGCCAGTCCACCAGCCCGATTCCTCCTCTGGCCAAGCCCCGCAAGCAGGGTTTTTGGGGTCATCTCTGGCCCTTTGCCGGGAAGGGCTATGTCAAAACGCAACTGAAGCCGGTCCGCCATCAGGTGGGCGAACTGGATCAGTTAACCAGCGAAAACAGCTCCAATATCAGCTCCATGAACCGGCGGCTTTCGTCGGGAGTTTCGCGCGCCCAGCAGACCGCCGATCAGGCGAACAGCGCCTCACGGCAGGCGACGCAACAGGTGCGGCAGGTGGCTCATCGGGCCACGCAGTTGAACCAGCGCGTCTCGACCGTGAATGAGAGGCTGCGGCATGCCGATCAATATCAGGTGGCGCAGACCGCGGATTTGCATTTTCGGCCCGGTGTGGCGCGGCTGAGCGCCAGCACCCAGGCCCGCCTCGATCAGTTTCTCGGCAATCTGCAAAATCAGCACAACTACCTGGTGGAAGTAGAAGCCTATGCGCCGGGACGCGGCATTTATGCCCTGGAAAACAGCCAGCATCTGGCCGACACCGTGGTGCGGTATCTGGTGCTGCGGAAGCAGGTGCCGCTCTACCGCATTTACACCATGGGCCTGGGCAACGCGCCCCAGCGCGCTTCGGCGCGAACTGCCCGCTACCGGCGCCGGGTAACCCACGGCGGCCGCGTGGTGGTGCGGATTCTGCAGAATGAAGCCATGGTGAATATGTCAAGCGGCGCTGGCAACCCCGCCGGCGCGGCGGTGCGGCAGTAAGCGAAGTTGGTAGAAGCAGGTACAGAGGCAGAAAGGGGGGCCAGTGAAGCCCCCCTTTTTTATTGATTAAGGATGGTTTTCAGCAGGGGATGAGTAGGCAAGGTAAATGGATTGATGATGGTGATGCCTTGGTGAGTAAACCCCGCCTGCATGTCTTCCGATAATAGAATTGAGCAACCTGCTTCCGTTGCGGCGCAAACGATGACCGCGTCCCAAAACCCGAAACGATGATGGACAACAAGATCAGTGGCGGCCAATATAGTTGCAGGCGAGGTTGTAATTGCAGAAAATGCGTTTGACCAGTTCAGGATAATATTGCGGGCATCCGGTAATGGATATCCTGCTTTCCGGGTTAATACTCGGAAAAGTTCACCCAGAACCTGTACGGATAGGATGACATAGGCCGGCGGTAATTGATTTAAAAGATGAAGCGCCGCACGCTTCATCCGGACGCCGTTGACACCTTCCGCATAGGCCAGAATGTTTGTATCCAGCGCGACTCTCAATTAACCGTCCTCATACAATTCCTCCCGGGTCCAGCGGCCAATGTTCACCGCGGGTTGGCGGCGAAGACGGTCGAGGAGCGCTTTCCGGGCTTTGAGTTTTACATCTTCAGGCGCCGCGGCAGGCGAGATTTTCGCCACGGGTTTTCCATGGTGGGTCACGATATAACTGTGGCCCTGCCGAACCCCGTGCAGCAGTTGCGAGAATTTCCGGTTGGCTTCCGCTGCGGATACGGCCTTTTCCATGTTGCCCTCAAAATAGTGATATTCACTACTATACTGCAAATTCATCCGCACGCCTGATGCTAAATCGCGGCTTTAGATAAAATCATGGCCGCGCGCGGCGAAGCCATCGTGAGCGTCTTTTATACTGAAATTTCAAAACGTTATTTCCGCCGCGAGATTCCACCATGCCCTGGTTTACCCACGAAGCCGAAGCCATTTCCACCGCTGAATTCCCCGGGCTCGCCGCCCGATTGCTGGAGCAGGCCCGCGCGCGTTTTGGGCGCGCGCCCCGCCGCGCCCTGCTGCTGCCTCCCGATCTTACCCGCATGCATTCGGGGGCGGGCCGGTGGACTGAATTGCTGTATCAGCAACTGGGCAGCGGCTGCGATACCCACGTCATTCCCACCCTGGGCCAGCATCAGCCGCACAGCGAGGCCGAAAACCGCGTCATGTTTGGTTCCGTGCCCCATGCCCGCATTCATGCCCACGACTGGCGCCAGGGCGTGACCCGGGTGGGCGCGATTCCGGCGCGGGTGGTGAGCGAGCTGACCGGCGGCCGCGCCGACTGGGAGATTCCGGTGGATTTGAACCGTCCGTTGATGGAAGAATCCTGGGATCTGATCGTGCATATCGGTCACGTGGTGCCGCACGAGGTGTTGGGCTTTGCCAGCCATAACAAAAATTACTTTATCGGTCTGGGCGGAAAAGAATCCATCAGCGCCGCGCACATGGCCTCGGCCGCGGTGGGCATTGAAAACAATCTGGGCCGCGAAATCTCGCCCGTGCGCGCCTGCTTCAACTGGGCCGAAGAGCATTTTCTGGGCCGCATGCCCGATGTATATCTGCTGCTGGTGCTGGGTCTGGGCGCGGCAGGCAGACTGGAAACCCGCGGTGTGTTTGTGGGCGATGATCTTGAAACCTACCTGGAGGCCGCGCGCGCCTCGGCCCGGCACAATATCACCCGCCTTCACCAGCCACTGGCCAAAGCCGTGGCATTCATGCAGCCGGATGAGTTCCGCAGCACCTGGGTGGCCAATAAAGCCATTTACCGCATTCGCAAAGCGATGGCCAATGGCGGCGAGTTGCTGGTGCTGGCGCCGGGCGTCGAGCGCTTCGGCGAGCAACCGGAGGTGGATGCCATGATCCGCAAATATGGCTACTGCGGAACGCCCCAGGCCATGGCGGCCTATCGCGATGATCCCGTGCTGCACGATCTTGGCCTGGCCGCCGCGCATTTAATGAACGGCTCGTCGGAGGGACGGTTTACGATCCGTTACGCGGCCGGGAAATTAAGCCCAAAAGAGGTGGAAAGCGTTCATTTTGCCTGGGCCGATCCGCAAGCCGCGCTGGCGCGCTATAACCCCTCCGCGCTCTCAACCGGCTGGAACACGCTTCCGGATGGCGAGAAAATTTATTTCGTCAATACGCCCTCGCTCGGTTTATGGACGATATAAAAAAATCGGGAAGCCAGCGACGGCTTCCCGGTAGCTTATTTAAAACCCACAACGCGGTTTACCGGTGTTGCAGAGCGGGATGGCCTTTGGGGCCAGCCATTTTGCCCAAGGCCCCAAGTTTGCCGAGGTTTCCCAATCCCCCCAGCGCGCCCAGCTGACTGAGATCAATCGGCCCTACCACATTCACAATGGCCAGATCGGTGGGTTTGGCGGAGACGATGGCCAGGGCGGTGATCATTTCCGAGTTGCGGCGTACGGCGATCCAGGCCTGCTTACCGGTTTTATCAGTGGAACTGACGATGATCTGCCAGCCGGGAGCATGCAACTGGCGCACGATTCCATTGAGGATGGCGGGCGAATACTGGCCAGGATGGGCAAATTTGTAATCCCGGATGTAAACGCCTTTCAGCCGCGAAAGCATTTGCCGCGACTGCGGATCATGATCGCCGGAGGCCGCCATTTGCAGGAGCGGCCCGTCCACATTCACGCGGCTGACCTTGCTGGCCAGACGGGATAAGCTGGCGGGCAGATGCAGCACCAACCGGCCCGGCTCGGCCGTTTGCGCCCGCAACCCGGCGGCCAGCGAGAGCATTGCGATCGCCGCGCCGGCGGCAAGATATTTTTGATGGATCAATTTCTTCATAAAAATCTCCAGGTAATCAGAGTTGTGAGTTCAAACGAATGCGGGGTACGGCTTCGAGCAAAATGCTGCGCATCTGCTTGCGGGTGAAGCGCAGTGCATAATTCGCTTCATGCAGCGCCTGGCGTTCCCGCGCCAGCCGGCGCAAATGCAGCTGCCAGTAACCGGCGCCCAGCCCGATGATCAGCAAGCCCAGCGCGGCCCAGGCCATGCGCCAGCGCGGCGGCCAGCCCCAGCGAACCACATGTGCGGCCGGCTCGGGCGGCAGTGTCACCGCCTTGCGGGCAATCCGCGCGGCCAGGCCCAGCGACGGATGGGGCGGCTTCAGGGCCTGCCGCAACTGGCGGTCAAATTCGGCTTCGGGGTCCAGTTCGTAGCGGCGATGAGAATCTGCTTCGGGGTGCTTCATACCGGTGCTCCTGCTTCATTCCACTGCTGCCGCAGCCGGGCCAGGCTGCGGCGGAGATGGCTTTTCACGGTGGCCAGGGGAAAGCCTGTGGCGCGGGTAATTTCCTCCGGCGTCATTTCCTGCTGGTAACGCAAAATGATGA
>JAJZKY010000532.1 GCA_021803885.1 Planctomycetota bacterium | reverse complement strand
ACGACGATTTATCGCATGCGATGGATGCAGTGGTACTGGCAGGCTGACAATGCGTCTGTCAACGGCGATGTTGCCATCGGTGATCGGTGCAGCATCTGGTTTGGTGCGACGATTCGCGGCGATGTGGCGCCGATCATCATCGGACAACGGACGAACATTCAGGACGGCGTTATTATTCATTGCGATTCAGGCGTCCCGCAGACCATCGGCGAACAGGTCACCGCCGGGCACGGGGCGGTGCTTCATGGGACCCACATCGGCAACCGCGTGCTGATCGGGATGAAGGCTGTGCTGCTTGGACGCACGGTGGTGGAAGATGATGCGATCATCGCCGCCGGGGCAGTTCTGTCGCCCGGGATGCATGTGCCTGCCGGAATGGTCGCGATGGGCGTGCCGGCGAAAATCGTAAGGCCGGTGCGCCCGCAGGAACGCATCGATAATCTGGCCAACAATGATCATTACGTTGAACTCGCCGATGCTCATTGCAAGGACCCCGAAAACTATTATCGGCCGCCCAAACGATGCGGTATTCCGTCCCCTGCGGGTGTCACGGACCCGATGCGCTCGTGAATCGGGGCCAGCGCCCGTGACCATGATGGACTGTTGATTATTGATGGAGTGTTCCATGCTTCTTTTAACGCTTGTGATGCGATGGGTGCATATTCTCGGGGCAGCGATTCTTGTCGGCGCACCGTTTATCATGTGGTTTGGCATTTATCCGGCAACCGCCAAATTGCCGGAAGATCAGCGCCGCGATTTTCTGGAGACGGTCAACAAGCCCTGGCGCAAATTCTTAGGGGCCGTCATTCTTCTCCAGATCATCTCAGGAGTTTACTGGCTGCTGGTGGTTGAACATATGAATCGGGAACCGCCCCTTTATCAAGCCCTGCTGGGCGTGAAGATGCTGGCGGCCTTTGCGCTGTTTTTTGTACTCTCGGTGCTGGCCGGCCGGGCAAAAGTGTTCGAAGAATTTCGCCGCAAGGCACCGATGTGGATCGGCATTGCGGTTGGGCTTGGGATTTTGACCGTCATCTGCGCCAGTTCCATGCGGATTATCAATATGCAGCACCAGCGGGCAGAGTTGATGCACGTTCGTATCGGCCACGTGTCGATGAGTGTATCCAAGTAGATGTCATACCGTTTTCCGGTGAACCGCTCCGCTAACGTCGCTCAAACTACGATGGATAGGGCGGAAAATGCGATGGATCGGGGCGAAAATAATAAAGCGGGCGATGGGACTCGAACCCACAACAGCCAGCTTGGAAGGCTGGCACTCTGCCATTGAGTTACGCCCGCAGCAGGGCGGAATTATAACCGCAAATGCCGCGGCTGTGAAAGTTCCCCACACTCGCCGACCATGCCGCCGCCCTACCGCCAGCCGAGGCGGCCGGAAAAGACCTTCCCACCAGCCCATACCCCATCGGCTGCGGGAATTGCCGGAATCCGCTATCTCGCATACGCTTGTTGCCGTGACAGCAGTCGTCGGTCAACAAAGTGGTTATCATGGCGATTAAGCGCGATTATTGTATGAATCACCCGGATCGTCCCGCGATCGGACGATGTGTGGTTACCCACGCCCCCATCTGCACCGAGTGTTCCACGCAATACGACGGCGTGAATTACAGCCGAGAGGGGTTGGAGATCATGCGCCGCAAACGGCGGGCGTCGCAGGGTGGGCACTGGGTGACGCGCCATCTGTGGCTGCTGCTGCTATCGCTGCTTGCACCGCTGGCCGCACTGGAGATGGGTGGATGCATCTATTGGCTGTTTCTGAGCCTGATGCATCATCGATAGTTGACCGGTGGAATTGAGCTGGCCGGATTGAGAGGATCAGGACGTTGCCGTTATCCGCAGATGATTACTTTCCAGATACGGAGCAATTTCCCGCTCTGATGGACTGTGCCATCGAATTGACGCGCGATTCCGCCGCGTGGCTGATCCCCGCCTATATTCTGGCCAACGCCCCGCTTGCCTTGGCGCTGATCATCGGCCTTACCGCCGTGAGTTCACAGGATACAGGCGTGGCGCTGATGGCCGCGGCACTGGCAACACTGGCATTCCCCTGGCGGTGGGTCGTGCAGACCTTCATACAGCGGCGGCTGCTTCTGATTCTTTCACCCAAATTATCCATACCGCTGTGGCGGCGGATGTGGAGCATTCTTGTGCTTAAATTCATACTTTGCGCCATCGGAATAACGGGGGCATGCATTGCCCTGATTCCGTCATTTGCCTCGCTAACGGGGTGCACGCTGGCGGCCCCATTCCTGCTTAATGAGCCGACGGTTAACTTCGCCGTCGCACGTCGCCTGATTGCGATCCCATATTCCACATCGCGGATCATCTTCGGGCTGATCATTCTCGGCCTGCTGTATCTCATCTTCAGTGGAATTTCCGCTGAGCTGGTGGGCCTTATTGTAAAGCCTGTCCTGCCGTCATTTTTCGGCATTCATGATCTGTACCTGCAACTGATCGTTCAAAGCCGCGCCTTCGGCCTCGTGATATGGGTGCTCTGCCTGGTGCCGCTGGATCTGTTCTGGATGGTGGCGGGTGTGATTCTGAGCGAGCAGATCGGGTTTCGGCGCACGGGCGCAGATCTCAAAGCCCGTCTGATATCGATGACTGGAGATGCATCGGTATGAAACGGTTGATCCTCATGGCACTGACCCTCTTTTGCCTTGCCGCCGCCCCTGTGCCCCACGGCACGCCGACACCTTTGATATCTCATCAGCGGCTTGAAAAGATATTAGGGCTTCCCGGCTACCACCGGTGGCAGAGACCGCCTATTTCAAGAAAGGCGATGGAGAATCCGGCAAGCCGATACTTTTCACACCTGTACCGGCTGTTAAAAGCATGGATCAATCCCCTGCTGAAGTGGCTGAAATGGAAAGTGAACCGGCACCACCACGTCCACAGGATGCGAACGCACAAGGCGCAATCCGGATCTGACGATTTCGGCGCCGTTGCCGGAGCGATGGGGCGCATTTTGCTGATCTTCCTGGCGGTGATCGCTGCCGGGCTGATCGCGTGGATCGTATGGACGCTGATCCAGCAGAAACGCGGGCCGAAAATGGCGACGGCGCCTGCAATTCCGCCGATCAATGTTAAAAAGGCGATGGATGAGGGCGATGCGCTGGCCCAGAGTTCCGATGCGTGGATGAATCTGGCCGCCGAATTAGGGAGCGCCGGCGATTGGCGAATGGCGTATCGAGCGATGTATCTGGCGCTGCTTTCCAGCCTGCACGCCGCCGGTCGCATCACCTTTCGCAAGTCGCTTACCAACCGCGCTTATGTGGCCCGCTATCGCGGCCCTGCAGAAGAATGCCGGACATTTTCCGCACTGACGGACCTTTTTGATCGTGTCTGGTATGGCCATAAAACGGTTCCCCCTGAGGTGCGGGCCGATGTGGACGCGCAGATGAAATCCCTGCTCCGACTGCAGGTGGTTCATGCGTAAAGTTCACCTCTGGCTCCTGTGCGGACTTATCGTTGCCCTGCTGTTGTGGCTGCTGGCGGAGAGTCTGGCGGTTAATCTGCAGGCCGGTCGCAGCGTGCCCCTCTTTTCTGTCTACCGGTACGACCCGCTCGGAATGGCGGCGTTTGATCAATACCTGCGACGCAGCGGCGTGGACGTCAGGCTGCTCAAGCATCCCGCATTCAATTCGCAGTGGCATGGCGTTTTTATTGATATTAACCCTCCCGGCAATTTCGATCATCTGCTGGAATCCGCCACCCTGACCCGCCATTACCATCCCCGCCTGATGCGCTGGGTGCGAAGCGGGAATACCCTCTTTGAAGTGACGTATGAACCGACCCGGCTCACCAGTCATGAGCAGATCGCCGTAAGACGGGCTCGGGGCAAACCGGCCATTAAAATAGCTCGCCCCGCACGTCAGCATCCACCCAAGGCGATCGGACGCCCGTCCGCGCATCCCATCGCCCACCCGGGGGCGCAGCCGACCCCATACCCGACGACGCAGCCGACAACAAAGCCAACCACGCATCCGCTACCTGCCAAAACAAAAAAGGGAGCGGCCTCCCATCCCCACGGACTGCATTTTATTATGCGGGAAAGGGGATGGTTGAAGGAAGATATGTTCTACTTCAAACACCGCAATCCGCGCTGGTACGATTCCACCCTGGTCCCGGCGCATTGGCAGCACGCATCGCCACCGGGTGTGTCATCTGCAGGGCGAAAAACTCTGCGCAGCACGGTGTGGCTGGCCATGCCGAGCCAATTCATCCCCAAAAATCATCATGCGAAAAAACTTTGGCATCCGCTGCTCACCTGGCACGGCCGGATGCTTGCTGCCAATGCGCCGGGACCAGG
>JAJZKY010000531.1 GCA_021803885.1 Planctomycetota bacterium | reverse complement strand
GCCCCGCGAATTCGATGATCCCCAGGAACGTGTTCGTCACCTGCGCCGAGTCTTCAATAAATTCCGTGAATATCTCAAGCGCGAATACGGCGTCGCGCTGACCTACATCTGCGTCCTCGAATTCACCAAGCGCGGCGTGCCACACCTGCACGTGTTGTTTGATCGGCGCATTGAGCATGAGTGGGTGAGTACCACGTGGGACCGTCTTGGAGGTGGAAGAGTGGTCTGGGTCAAGCGCGTGAAAGTTCAGAACGTGACACGCTACCTGTCCAAGTATTTGACGAAGGACCTATTGCTGTCTGCGCCTAAGGGAGCGCGTCGGATCACCACGTCAAGAACGGTCAAGCTGTTCCCGAAGTTCGATTCGGGAATTGTCTGGGAGTTCCTGCGGAAGTCGATCTGGAAATTGCTTGAGGCGCATCGCGCAGCGACGTGCGAGCAGCAGGAGGATTTGTTTCGCTTCACACTTCTGAGCTTGGACGAGGAAGGATATTTGAAATGCTTCGAAATTGTCAGGGACGGGTGAATGCGAATGCGGTACGTACATCATGCACGTGCGCGCACGTGCAACCGGAGAAGGCTGCTATTGCAGTGTACGTGCAGTTGGTTTGAGCCGAATTTACGGGAGGAAATGAGGTCATGGCAGAAGTGGGAATAAGCATGTTCGAGAAAGTATTATCCGCACAAGAGGCGAGTGACTTGCTGGGGATTCACCCGGTTACGCTTTTGCGCTGGGCACGTGAGGGGCGCATTCCGCATCGCCGCCTTGGGCGTAAGGTCACATTCCGTGCCTCAGAACTGGATTCCTGGTATCGGACGCAATACACTTGTCCTGCCGTTCGTGTCGCCCAACCGTAAAGGAGAAGGCACATGAACCTAAAGCGAAACCGCTACCAGAATGGCTCTTTGACAATCGAGAAGCGAAGGACAGGACCATCGGTATGGGTATATCGCTGGCGTGCGCGAAAAGCGCACGGTGGAGAAGTAAGGCGCAAGATCGTTCTTGGTACTAAAGCAACACTCCCAACCAAGACTGCGGCACTGAATCGAGTTGTGGCCCTGGGACTCGATATCAACGCGCCGATCATGGCTCCAAGCCCCGCAATTACTATGACTGTTGCGGAACTCGTGAACCACTACCGCAAGATCGAGTTGTCCGACGGAAGCAACAAGACAACGCGCACCGTGGCGGTATACGAGCAACACATTCGGCAGCACATCCTCCCCAAGTGGGGAGAATGTGACCTGAAGCAGGTAAAACCCGTATTTGTAGAAGCTTGGCTGAAAGAATTGCCGCTTGCTCCGGCAACAAAGGCAAAAATCAAGAATGTGCTGGGTAGCATCTTTCAGCACGCTTGCAGATACGAATTCACTTCATCCAATCCCATCCGCCTGGTTCGCCAAAGTTCTGCACGTGTCAAAGAACCGGAAGTCCTCACTCCGGACGAGATACGTGCGCTCCTCAAGGAACTGGACGAACCGGTACGTACCATCGTGCAGGTTGCAGCCACCACTGGCATCAGGCGCGGAGAACTATTCGGCCTGAAGTGGATGGACTTGGACGTAGCGAATAAAAGACTGAAAATTGTTCGGTCGATTGTTGATCAAGAAGTTGGGGTCACAAAGACAACTGGCTCCAAACGTCCACTGCCAATCAGTGACGACGTGCTGGAGACTCTCCTGAAATGGAGAGAAAAGACGAGCTATAGCAAGGACACAGATTGGATTTTCGCCAGCCCGCAGCTTTCCGGCGAAAGGCCCTATTGGCCGAATGCCATCATGATCCGTCACGTGCTGCCTGCCGCAGATCGGGCAGGCATCACAAAGCGGATCGGCTGGCACACGTTCCGGCACACGTTCGCTACTCTGCTGCAGGCATCTGGAGCTGGAGTACGGGTAACCCAGGAGCTGTTGCGGCATAGTTCCCCCGTAATGACTCTCGGAACGTACACGCAAGCCGTCACCGAAGACAAGCGCCTTGCGCAGGCCAGAGTGGCAGCGCTATTCGCGGACACGCAGCAACAAGAGCCAAAAGGGACAGCAGCATAGGCTATTGGACCCTTAATGGACCCACGCCCCGCTTATTGGACCTTTTTGCTCCGTCCCGATCCGTTAACTTATTGATTTCATTGGTGGGCGCAGCAGGATTCGAACCTACGACTTCCACCGTGTGAAGGTGGCACTCTACCGCTGAGTTATGCGCCCTGGCGAGAACCGGACAGACCGTCCGGCCATCGTTAGATTAGCATCCACATCCCTGCTTGCCAATCTTTCCCGCCTGTAAAATCAAAAGGCCGGTCGCATGGCTCAAGGGGACTTCCATTCCGATCAAGACACCCCCCAGCGGGATTCCCGCCGGAACCGCGCCTCGCGAAATCCTCAGCCCCGGAAAGACGAATCCGGCGCGCTGAATCCGGACGACGCCCCCACTCAGCCCCTCCCAAACCCAGAAAGCGAGCAGAATTCCGCCGATTCCGCGCCAAATGAGCATGAAATCGATGCCAATTTGCCGCAACTCCCGGAACCCGGCCGTGTCGAAGAGAGTATGGCGACTCTTGCGCTCGATCCCGCAACGCTCAAAAGCGTTAAGTCCGCCAACCCAACCGTAGCTCACGCCGGGCAGCTCGATAACGACTCGGCCATCATGCTCCGTGTGCGGGCTGGCGACGATGCCGCCTTCAACCTGCTCGTCGAAAAGTATCACCGGCCCATGACTCACTTCATGTACCGGATGACGCACAACCAGGCCGTGGCCGAAGAACTCGCGCAGGAAGTCTTCCTCCGCGTCTATCGTTCGCGGGAAACCTACCGTGCCGAGGCGCGCTTCTCCACCTGGCTTTACCGCATCGCCACCAACCTCGGCGTCAATTACGCCCGCGACACCCGCCACGAACGCACCGCGCACACCGTCTATCTCGACGAGCAGGATCAGGAAACCGGCACCACCCCCGACGTGGCCGACAGCCAGCCAAGCGTCGAGCAGGATCTCGTCCGCCAGGAACGGATGAAAGCCATTCGCCAACACGTAATGGCCCTGCCCGAGCGCCAGCGCAACGCCGTGCTCATGCATAAATATCAAGGGCTGGACTACCGCCAGATTGGCGAAGTGCTCAACCTGAGCGAGTCCGCCACCAAATCGCTGCTCTTCCGCGCCTATCAAACCCTGCGGGAGCGGCTCAAGGAATTTGTCGAAGAAAATTGAGGAATGCCATGACTTGCCGAAACATGAAATCCAATCTTGAGGAGATGCTGCTGGCGCCCGATAAGGCGTCACAGGCCGCCCGCGAACACCTCGCCGCCTGCCCGGGCTGCCGCCGGGAGCTGGCCGAAATGCAGGCCACCCTTGCGCTGCTCGACGAGTGGCAGGCACCCCAGGTCAACCCATACTTCTCCGTCCGCATGCAGGCACTTCTCCGCGAAGAGCAGGCCAGCGGCCGCGCCGGCTGGCTCGAACGCCTCCGCATGCGCATGCTGCTCGGCAATCGCTCGCCCCGCCCCGTGGCCGCCGTCGCGCTGGCGATCCTGCTGCTCATTGGCGGAGGCACCTACGCCGGCATCGCCACTCTGACCAGCCGGCAGGCAGTTGTCATCCCCAAATCGGCCACGCTCCGCGATCTCCAGTCTCTCGATCAGAATGCCGAAGTCTTCCAGCAGATGAACGCCATCGACCAGTACGATGGCGGCGCCAACGCAGCCAACGCTGGAAGTATGTAACAGGTAAAAACGGCACCAGCCGGCAAGCTCCGCAGAGAGGCTGCCGCTCAATGAAAACTCACTCAGCCTGGTTCTTTTGGAGATGCAACGACATGAAAGGATGCGCAAGAGCCTGTTTCATCCACACGGCGGCGCCTCGAGCGGTGCGCAGGAAACCCGGCAACGACCCGGGTTTATCAAGCCCTCCCGCGTATCCCACGCCCATGGATGAAACCCGCTCCATCCCCCACCCAGCGCGCCGCGGCTGCGCTCGCATGGCACTCCGGATAGCCGCCGTTGCCGTGCTGCTCGCGCTCTCATCGCCTGCGCACGCGCACCCCTGGGGCCGGCATGGCGGACCCGGCGGACTGCATCCCGCCATGGGAGCACATGGCCCCCGGATGGGCGGCGGATTTCAGCATCACGAAAATTTTCCGCGTGGCCCGCAACGCGGTCCTTACATGCGGCCGCAAATGAATCCCGCCCATGAGCATCTGCCGGAGTGGTACCGCACGCACCAGAACATGTCCTTCCAGCAGCAGGAGCGCGCACTCCGCCAACAGCCCGGCTTCAACCGCCTGAGCCCTGCGCAACGCCAGCGCGTCCTCAATCGCCTTCGCTACCTCGACTCGCA
>JAJZKY010000530.1 GCA_021803885.1 Planctomycetota bacterium | reverse complement strand
GTATGCCGTTGCTGTGTGGAACTAGCCCCGGGCGAGTTCCACACGCTATGCGCCGTTGTTATGGCGACCGCCTTCTGTGAAACCAGCCACCTTCGAGCGTCACATTCGAGAGAACTCCGTAATCGGAAAACGACACTTGAAATGCATTGGATGTGATGGCTATTAGGGTTGCTTTGATCTCCGTTCGGTCGGTATATCCGCCGGCCCGCAGGTGAGGCAGAAACTTTTCAAGTTGCTCTTGCACAGCGATCTGTAGTCGTTCGATGTCCGACCAGAGCATATCTGCACGCATTACGGCCTCGGCGGAAGTGCCGGAGCTTGCCACGCCGCCGCCGATTGACATGTAAACGGTTCCGTCTACCATCGCGGTAGCGGCTTGGACGTTCGACTTCCTCAGGTTGCGCCGCTGCGTTTCGGTCAGTGGTTCACCCTGTATGCCCTTGATCCGGTAGTTTTTGATCGAGTCCGGCCAGTTTCGATGCAGGCTTTCCAGTACACTCGAATTTTCCCAAGCGCCGTGAGGATAGACGTTGATGGCATAGAAGTCTTCGTCTGTGATCCGAGCAGAGAGCACGGGACCACTGCGTTCAGCATGGCCGGAATTACCTGCCAGAGCGGTTCCGAGATGCAGGTGGTGAACTCCCCACTCGTTGAGCAGACCATCGAGCGTATCCAGCGATGCGTGGCGTCGGCTCAAGTGTGGGCGAAGGTCCTCTCCCTCAACAATCTTTTTCTGCAATGCCTTCCAACCGTCTTCATAGTCAGGCGGGCACTGGAAGTCATCGGCTACCAAAAGCGTTCGTGGTCGAACCGCTGGCCTCCTTCGCAACGAATCGAAGAAGGAGATGAGAACGTCGTCATCGGGTATCTGCTGAGCCTCGGCACCCCACTCCGCGGCCAACTGCTGTCGAGCTATCGTCAATAAGTCCGACTTGAAATCCGCGCGCAGCTTTGCCATGCAGCACTCCTCCCGATTCTGGATTCACGCTTACATTGAAATAAACAGATTGGTAGGCGCCTGATCGCTTCCCTTCAGTCCGACGGCGATGTGGTCTTCTTGGGCGTCAGGCAGTCTCGATTTCGCATGCACGTGCGTCCTGCTCGAGAGGGGCATTGAGATAACCGACCGTTGCGATCTGCTGCAAATAGACCGGCAGAAATGCAGCAACGGAGCCAGAGGTCTCATATTGATAGACATGGCGGCATTCATGTGACAGAAGCCGCGGCCCCATGTACTCTCGCACAATGAAGATGCTATAGCCCAACGTCAGGCCGATCATGCCAGGGCCCAGCAATCAGGTCGCAAGTGCGGCCTGGCGCAGTGATAGCTCATCAGGCAGGGGAAGCGCGTCGACGAGTTGGGTTCGGATGCGCTCGGAATGCTGAACCCCTACCTGTCTGGCGAGAGCCAAACCTGTTATATCCAGCGGCTGACCTGTCTGTTGCGCGCGAAGCGACTGTTCTTCCGCCCATTTGATAGCGGATGGGAGCAGTTGAGGCAAAACGGAAAGCAGATCGAAAGCCATACCTTGATTCAGCTCCTTTCGGGGAATTAACAATTCTCTCTGCGATCCAGAGAGCAGGAGCAAACTGCATTAGTCAAGACCCATGGAACAGCAGCTCTGAGCCAGATTACTCCTCGCAAGCCGGCCAGTATTGACGAATCTACTTGTCTCGTGAAAAAAACATGTGGGATGACCATAGGCGATAACAGGCGAGTCACTCAGTGAGCCAATCGGCGCGCGTGTATCCCCATGCCGGTAAATGGACGCTGAAAAAACAAAGGCCGAAGTACCTGGCCAGTTTATGCTTCATTTATTGAGCGGCAGCCGAAGCGCAGCACTGAGAACAAAAAGGTTGCAGTGACCACATCATGCTTCTCGTGTCCAGCTTATGATTCAAATTTCAACCGTGAAAAAGAAGCATGAGTTGGCATTCAGCGATCACCAGGCCTCGATACGAGGCAGTGTCCACATATAGCTGAGGCAAGAGCAGAACGAAGCTGCAACGACAGTTGCACTCGTTGACGGGCAACTTGCACTCTCAAGATTCGGACATTACACTTACCAGTAGGGGTATTACTATGCAAATCACCAGCAAGGGACAAGTGACGATTCCGCAAGATGTCCGTAACCGGCTGGGCCTCCTGCCTCATACTGAAGTCGAGTTCGAGGTGGCTGGAGATCACGCCCGCATTCGCAAAGTCAAACGCGCGCTCGGCACGGGCATCCGAGGAAACAGAGCACTCGAAGCGCTCCGTGGCACAGCGGACACTCGCATGAGCACCGACGAAATCATGGCATTGACGCGCGTAGAGGCCCGCCATGGCAGGAAAGCCAGGTGAAACCGGTTTTGACGAGTCTGCCGGCACGTCTGCGCAACTGCCGCGGTGTCCTTGTTGACAGTAATATTCTGCTGGACATCGCCACCAATGACGCGAAGTGGAGCGAATGGTCGGGGAGTGCGCTCGCCGAGTGTACCGAACATGCGATATTGATCGTCAATCCCATCATTTACGCCGAAGTGTCGATCGGATATACGACCATCGAAGCGCTGAATGCTGCTTTGCCCGGCAACCTTTACCAAAGAGATCCACTTCCCTGGGAAGCCGGATTCCTGGCTGGCAAGTGTTTTCTGGCCTATCGCAGGCGCGGAGGTCTGCGAAACACTCCGCTCCCGGACTTTTATATTGGCGCGCACGCGGCAATTGAACATCTGGCGTTGCTGACGCGCGACGTTGCGCGCTATCAAACGTACTTCCCCAAAGTCGAGATACTCTCGCCCCCGAAGGATCTGCTGTAACAACGAGGAGCAGCGTATGGCGTCCGTCCACGCGACACAATCCTCGGATACTACGCAGCGGCCAATTTCATCTTGTGAGTCAGACGCCGAAAGATATTCCACTTTTATGTCCATCGGGAGTTTCAACCCGGCGTCGGTCCTGCGCTAAGCCGTCCACGCCGTTCCTACTCGATTCCTATGTCAAAACCAGCGATCTACCGATTCGGCCAGGGCGATCCCGTGCGCCGGTTCCTCGATCCATGTGAGGCCCCCCTTTGAGACCTGCCGCGTGGCGGACATCCTGCAAGATCAATTCTGCTCTGCGGAAATCGCGCGCATGATGGCGAGGCGGTTCGATCCGTCACCGAACCCCGGAGGCTGCGCCGCCTGCTGGGGACGCCCATTCGTCCTCGTATCCGGATGCGGTGAGCTCCCGGAAAGAGGCAGACACGCGCTTTATACCGCCATGGTCGGAGTGTGGCCTTCGAGACACTGAAGCGGTTAACGAAGGATGAGCGCACCTCGCCGGGGAGAACTTCCCTACACAGCCAGCCTGCCGTCCGGCAAACATTCATGCAAGAAAAGGAATGCGCAATGCAACCAACACAATCTCGTCCAGGACACTTTTGGACAACCGATGACGTAGCACAGCTCTGGTTCGGGGAATCGGGACCAGAGCCGCCGCAGACCGTCCGCTGCTACAACATGCAAGACCATCTCAACAGCGGTGAGGCACGCGAGGTGCCTGTGAGCGGGCTCGAGTTTCTTGGCGCCGGGATCTTCGGCGAAGCGCGGCCCAGCGGATCGAATTCCACGACCCGATGGACCGGTGATAGTTACCGCTATGGAATCTACCGCAATCCTTCCGGGCTCTACAAAAACGGAATCGTGGTCCTTGAGCACCACGGGGGAGGCATGTTCGGCTATGCCTTCGACAATCTGGTGGCGGGCGATACCTGGGGACATATCGCATCGAGCTTCCCACCGGAGATGATCTGGAATCTCTGCCACCAGATCGCGCGGGCGTATCGCGCCGCACGAGACGCCGAGCGACAGATTGTCTATCAAGCGTTTGCGGATGGGCGCCTCAACAAGCGGCGCAGAAACCACAGAGTCTACGTCGAGATGATGGCTGCCTGACTCCGCTCGCCGGTAGCCAGGTGCTTCGCCATAGAAGAAGAGGTTGCCATGAAGACGTATCCGGCCATGCCGATTCCGGCAGTTATTGAAAGAACTGCGATGGGAACAAAACCAGCCAACGGAGCCAACTATCAGAAGACCGTCTGGGAATGGATCACGACGAGGTTCGGACGGACGGCACTCGAAGACGCACAAGAACGTATCGCAAGGGTTGTCGAAGAAGCCTGCGAACTCTCCCAGGCGTCGGGCATGGAGATCGCCGATTTGGAAGCGATTGCGGCCTATGTCTATGCACGGCCACCGGGTGAAGTAAAGCAGGAAGCCGCGGGTGTCGCCGTCACGCTCTTTGCCCTGGCCGAGGCGCATAGGTTTGACCTGTTGCTCGAGACCGAGAAAGAGATGAGAA
>JAJZKY010000529.1 GCA_021803885.1 Planctomycetota bacterium | reverse complement strand
AGTTCGGCAACGACATTCCGACGATCCGTGGAGATGGCGGCCCTTACTGGGAGGACGGCATTGCGTCGGATGCTTACTATGCGGCCATGGAACGCCGGAACGAAAGCCGTGGACTGTCTGCCGAAAAGTTAGCTACGTTGACCTCGTTGGTTAACTCGCGTTTGGCTGCGGACAAAATCGACCTGGACAGAATGTGGACCAACATCGTGCTCATGGATGAGCACACTTGGACATCGCATAATAGTGTGTCCGATCCGACGAGTATGGAAGCTGTCAAGCAGCTAGCGGTGAAGGAACAGTACGCAATCGACGCACATGCACTAGCCGATTTCATCGCTCGCAATAGCATGGCGAGTGTTGCAGATTCCATCTCGACAGGAAAAAACAGCCTGATCGTCTTTAACACGTTGAACTGGAAGCGAAGCGGCTTCGTGTCGCTCGACCTGAACAGCCATCAGGAGATCTTCGATCCAGCGACCGGCCAGGTGGTCCCTTATGAAGTGCTTGGTAGCGGCAATCACTTCCGTCATGTAAGGTTTGTCGCGCAGGATGTTCCCGCAGTGGGGTATAAAGTCTTCCAACTGCGGCCTGAGGAGAAATCACCAGCTCCTGTTGTCGCCACTCATACGGCAGTGCTCGAAAGCCCGTACTATCGCGTAACTCTGGACACAGCCACCGGAGCCGCGCGCAGCATTTATGACAAGCAGTTGCAGCGCGAGTTAGTAAATTCGCAAAGCACCTATCGATTCGGCCAGTATCTCTATGTGACGGGCGGTGGTCGAGGTTCCAATCCGGTCCTACAGGTTCATCCATCTCAAAATGGCAAACTAATCTCGGTCACGCGCACACCTTATGGCTTGGTTGCCCGAATGGAGAGCACAGACACAAACACGCCGACCATCGCCACTGAGATTCAACTCTTCGACCAGGAGAAAAAAATCGAGTTCGTAGAAGATGTTGACAAGAAGGAAGCCGATACCAAGGAAGCTGTGTACTTTGCGTTTCCTTTTGCCATGCGGAAGCCGCAGTTTCAGTATGAAATCCAGACCGGCGTGGTCGATCCGGCGAAAGATATGTACCCGGGAGCAGGTCGTGAATGGTTCTCCGTGCAGCATTGGGTCTCGGTACAGCAGAACGGAGTATCGGCAACTGTAATGCCCCTCGATGCACCTCTAGTTACACTGGGCGATATCAATCGCGGCGCGTGGCCAACACAATTTGGCGAGCGTTCTGGAACGATCTTCTCCTACGCCATGAATAATTACTGGCACACAAATTATCGCGCTGAACAAGGTGGACACTTCCGCTTTCGATATGTCATCACAAGCGCGCCGTCGACGAATGTTACAGAACTGAGCCGCATGGGCTGGGAGGAGATGACGCCACTGGAACACGACAAGGTCACTTCCCAGGACAAAGCGATGAACCTACCGCGTCCACTCAGTGGCGAACAAGACAGCTTCCTCGATGTGAAGGATCCGAACCTGCTGCTCGATACCTGGAAACCTGCCGAGGACGGCAACGGCACCATCCTTCGCTTTCTCGACCTGGGCGGAACCACACGGACGATTACGGTCAAAACTCCCCTGTTGCAACTACAGCGGGCATGGCAGACGGATGCAGTCGAAAGAAATCAAAAGCCGCTTTCGCTGGTGGGAACCAACGGCTTCGCGTTCACTCTTCATCCTCATGAGATCGTTACCGCGCGAATCATGGGCACTGACCTACAAAGAAACAAACCATAGAAACCCATGGAGGAACATATGACAACAAGAATTATCGGAATGCTACATCATGCGCGAGATATGTGGTTCGTGTTCATTGCACTCTTATTCGTTCTGGTTGCAACTCGTCCCGCCTCGGCGCAGTGGACACTAGATAGTGCCTACCAAACCTGAAGCGGCTATAACGCCGATTTTTACACCACGGGTGCAACCGGAGGTTAACTAAACCACAAAGCAAGAAAGCAAAATGGGGACGTTATGAAAAAACAAAATAGTTCATCATCCTCCCAACCGGCGCCGCGAACTTCTCTGGAGCGGTCGCCGTGGATGCGATGGCCGGGACGTAACCCGGTACACCAAACATCAACGCGGAACCGAAGATGCTTTATCCGAGTGGTAGTCATTTGAGATCTCCGAAAAAGCTTTCACCACAAGGAGCCTAACAAAATGAAACCAGTGATAACAGTGTTCGAGAGGATCGGACTGATCTTTCTTATCGGGGCGATTGCCATTCTGACCGCACATGCCCAGAACGCGTCCGCTATTAAAATTGCCGCGGCGGCGGCAAAGAGTACTTCGGCGGAGTCGGGCATTCACAAAATTCGGCATGTCATCATCATCATGCAGGAGAACCGCTCCTTCGATCATTATTTCGGGACGTTCCCTGGCGCTGACGGCTTTCCAATGAAGGACGGTGTGCCGACGATTTGCATTCCCGATCCAATCACGAATCAATGCGTGCATCCCTTCGTTGATCACCTCGACCTGAATGGCGGCGGACCACACTCCGCATCTGCCGCGGCGCTGGCCATCGACGGTGGCAAGATGGACGGATTTATCTCGTTGGCAGTCAAAGCGGCGAACAAGAAATGTCGCTTTGTGAACGATCCCACCTGTGGCGAAGGAGCCGGGCAAAGCGAGACGCGGGTGATGGGCTACCACGTTGAGTCGGACATCCCCAATTACTGGGCCTATGCCAAAGAGTTTGTGCTTCAGGACCATATGTTCGAGCCTATCGCCTCGTGGAGCTTGCCCTCGCACCTATACATGGTTTCGGCCTGGTCGGCCAAATGCTCCGACCCGAACAAACCGGAAAGCTGCCAAAGCGACCTTGACAGGCCATGGCCGGAGACGGACGACGACACGCCTTACGCATGGACAGATCTGACCTGGCTACTAAACCGCGGGCACGTTTCTTGGGCCTACTACCTGGATGGCGGCCCGATGCAGACGAAAAAGACAGGGGGAAAGGGCAACAAGCGGTATCCCGCCGACCGGTATACCGTTCAGCGGGGTGTTCCGCCCATCTGGAATGTTCTACCGCAGTTCACCGATGTGCATGAAGATAAGCAGCTAGATTATGTAAAGCCGCTCAATGACCTTTTTGCCGCTTTGAATGCCGGGACTCTACCTGCGGTTTCGTGGATTGCACCGAGCAACTACGACAGCGAGCATCCGCCTTCACTGGTTAGCGTCGGTCAATCGTATGTTACCCACATTGTCAACGCAGTCATGCAGAGTTCGGAATGGGACAGCACTGCGATCTTTATCTCTTGGGACGACTGGGGCGGCTATTACGACCATCTGCGACCGCCGGTTGTCGATAAGCTTGGGTACGGAATCCGTGTACCCGGAATTGTCATTAGCCCGTATGCGAAGCGTGGGTACATCGATCATCAGCCGTTATCCTTCGACGCTTATCTCAAGTTCATCGAAGACGACTTCTTGAACGGTGCGCGACTCGATCCAAAGACCGATGGACGTCCTGATCCGCGGCCAGATGTTCGCGAGGACGCACCGGTACTCGGAGATCTGACCAGCGACTTCGATTTCTCGCAGAAGCCGCGGACGCCGCTCATCTTGCCTGAACACCCAACAACGACGCTGGAGAAGTAGTTGTTGGAACAAAATTGTACGCGGTGCAACTGTAATTTGAAGATAACTGAGGAGGAGTGACCATGAAACTATCTACGCTCGGAATCGATTTGGGGAAGACATTTCATCTGGTAGGGATGAACCAATGCGCAAGCCCTGCCCCTGCTGTGGGCAAATCCACAGACTTCACCCGTCGCAAGTTTTTGGCGGCAGCCGGTGCTTCAGCTCTGTCCTTTTGGACGATATCATGTGCACGGTCATCCATTAAGCCAGGGTCGGTTTCCACAACGACAGATCTCAATCTCATGCGAGGCTGCAACACTAACTTCGTAGGCGATTATCAGGCTGCAGGTATAACGGTCAGTGGCGTGCGTCATTACTGTGCACATAATACCGTTCCATCCGTGTGGCCAACCCGGCCAACCGACCCAAACACTACTGTCTTTATGTGTGTATCGATTTATCCCAACGTGTCCACGCTGTTAAGCGGAGGTTATGATTCACAACTAACTTCATTCCTTCAGGGCGCACAGCCTAAGGATATGCTGAACTGCTGGCACGAGGCGTCGAGTATGAGCTACACAGACGGCACCGGTCACTTACTCACCTCTACCGACCAGTGCAAGATGCTGACGTATTTGCAAAAATTCGCAAAGGCGCAGGGATCCCCTGTGGTTGTCGGCGCGATTGAGGTTCCCCAGTGGGGCACTTCTTCGGCGTGGATGTCCT
>JAJZKY010000528.1 GCA_021803885.1 Planctomycetota bacterium | reverse complement strand
TTATCCTTATTGGTATCGGCCTGGCGGTGGGCGAACAGGTGCAGGCCAGCTCTGAATTGGCCCTGACCAAATCAGAACTTAAGGGGCTACAGGGAGCGCTGGAATGGTACCAGCATAAAACCGCCGGTCAAACCCCAACCGATATGCTGGCATTTTTGGAAGGATACCAGCGGCTGCACGCGTATCAGACTGCCGCTAAGGATGCGAACGGTAATTACATCTGGGCCCAGCACAAAGACTTTTTAACCAATCTCCCCGCAACCGCCGTAGTAACCGGAACATTCCCCGCACCAGGCGCTGCCGCCGGCGGCGCGACCATGACCGGCGTCATCGAAATTCTCGACGGCCTGGGCCGCCCGATACAATATGTGCCAGCGAGCTTCTCGGCTGCGACGATCGCCCTAACTAACGCGGGCGGAGACGTTATGTACCCCTACCCGCAAGTCGCTGGAGTAACCGCGACGGGCGTCTACGGGACATACTCAGTGACGCCTGTCGGCCAGCTCGTATTCGTTCCCACACTTGCAACAAACAATAACGCCGATTCCGCCCCCATGCCCCTGCCCAGCCAAGTCCACTCCCCCTGCTTTTTCAGCTTCGGCACCGGCTACAACACCAGCAATCCATCAGCCATGACCTACGAATCCTACACCTACAGCTACAACCCATAACGCGTCGCGCGGGGAACAAAAAAGGTGTCAGGTACCTTTCTTTCCGCCGGGAACGGTCGGGCAATGTCGTAGTGTCGCCCCGCGTACCGGCGCGGTTCGCGCGTGGCAATGTTCCGGGCGGCTCTGGGGCGTCCCGATATTTATCGGGATACCCACCTGCTTTAAGTGGGAAACGATCCTGCCTCGGCGCTGATGAGGCCAAGCTCCGCAGAGTTTTTAAAACCGCCCGGAAACCTTGCCGCGCCCGTGTAGGTGCAACACGCCGGAGGGCACTCTTAGCCATGCCGACCCTGCTTCCGAAGTTCGTTAGGCGGCACCCATTCCCCCGGCGCCCGCTCTTAGCACCAGGAGTGCCAGCCATGGGTCGAGTGGCCTCTGGCCGCTATGAGGCGGCCGAATCGCGGACCGCATCTAATACAAATTATTAGCCGGCGCTTATAGAGCGTCGCTTCATAAAATATTTCGCGTGGCCGTAATCCGAACATTTTGCTGTGATAGGGCGCTAGGATCTGGAGCCAAGATAACCGAATTCCGCGGGGAGCAATGGTATGGTACAATAAGATGATCATGAATGAGCACTCGTCGATCCGGTTGCCGAAATTCGATGCTAATGCCGCACTTCAGCAGAGAAGTGTCAACGCACTGCATGCACTTCTGCAGGGCCAAGATGACATAATTTTGCGGGCGGAGAAAGGCCCGGATTATGGCGCTGATATATATTTTGAGGCGATACAATCGGGTGGGGCGACAAACTTCCGGTCACAGATCCAACTTAAGGCGGCAGCGAAACCTAACGTCAACAACGATGGATCCCTGTCGCTCTCGGTCAAAACCTCCAATCTGATATACCTGCTCAACGGTGCCCAGGCTCCCCTGTACATTTTCTTCGACGAGTCTAACCGCCAATTTTGGTTTGCATGGGCCCGTGACGAACAGCGAAGGTTGGAGGCGGAAAATCCATCCTGGCGGGAACAGGCGACCGTAACTATCCGATTCGGCGAGAGATTAACCACGGGGGCCTTGCCCGTGCTGCGTGACCGCATCCTGGGCGAGGGTCGAACGGCTCGCGATGTGCAGGATGCAATAGTTCGGGCGGGAGCGTCTGAAGCCACTTTCGCCATTGACAGCGGAGCGCTCCACACTGTGGATGGAGCCACCGCCCTGAAAGTTCTGAGCGAATCCGGTTTGGGCGTCGTTACCGCGGGGTACGCTTCACAAGCGGCGCGACTGTTCGATCTCATTGATCCAGTTAAAAAAAACCTGCCTGGGATCCAACTCGTGGCCGCGTACGCGGATTATAGGCTGGGCAAGTATCATTCCGCCTTGGGCCATGTCGGCGAGGCGACCGTTAGAGCGAACGACCTCACAGAGCGGGACCAGCGCTTCCTTGAGGCTATCCGCGACGCATGCGAGTTGTTCACCGGGGTTATCAATAAAGATACCTACGATGAGCGCGCAAAAAGACGAATGGAACATGCGGACGAGCTTGAGCAACTCCAAAACAAGGCTCAATTGCTGCGGGATCGACTTGCCAGTACGACCTTGCCTGCTGACCGCGTGCAATTGCTGGCCGAACTTAAAGAGACTGCGGACAAATTGCGCACCCACCCCGATGCTCCGCCCATGATGTGCTTCGCGGTGAGGGTGGATATGCACTTCATCGAGGGGACGGAGGCGACAGCGGCGCTATGGTCACAAGTTGCTAAAATTACTTCCCTCAAAATGTCTCTTAAAAAGGTCGCATTTTTCACCTTTCCCGGGCCTCTTGGAGAACGGCTCACTCAAGCCTCGCAATGCATGCGCGAGTGGAGCAAGCAGGCTGACAGGCTGGTGGCTGAGGCTCGGCATCTGGGAGCACCGGTTCTGGCCGCAGACACAATAGTCGCTCTGATGACGGTTCCGTTGTTTCATATGAACTTCGCCCGGATGTTAGCGATCGTGTCCGGTTCAACCATTCCACGGGTCGATGAGGCCGTCGGCAAGCAATTACTCGCGACGGTTGAGGAGGCGGTGAGCACCTACGAGCGCTGTGGCGTGCTCAAGGGTAGCGTGCAGGCCAAGATGCTCCTGGCAGATTACCTCGAGGTAATGGGTAGCCAACCTCTGGCGAGACGCGCCGCCGAGGAAGTCCAGCGGGTTGCAAATGCGATGTCCTACCCCGACTTGAAGGCACGTGCGAGCGAACTCCTAGAAGGGAGAACCTTGCTTTCGGATTTCGCGTCCCAATGGAATGAAGCTCGCCTGAGGGATCCCGACATTGATCTCGCCAGCCTCGACGCCGTGCGTGTTCGGGATCTCTCATTGGTTGTCGTGGAGAACTGGGGTATCCCGGAAAGTCGGCTGCCAAATGTGGAACACTACTTCTGCTCCCAGCAAACCGCCGCTCGAGAAAGGGTAGATTGGTGTCGCCATATCGAGTTAGGCGGAGAACGACGACAAATCGAAGACCCGGTGATGGCCTTCAACGGGTCCCTGAACTGGCGGTGCCGGTGTGCGAAGCACCGTTACGAAGGCATAATCAGTACCGACCCCAACGCGCTGATTGACAGCATGAAACGTATTCGCTGTGATGGTTGCCGGGACAGGGAGCCGGCGGTAAAACCGGCTGGCGACGGGGTGGGGAGCAGCCTAATGGCGAAGCCCGCCATAGGCAGCAATCCCGGCCGCACCGACGCAGTAGAGTGAACCATCGCGCAACGCCGGGATGGCGAAGGAAAGATGCTGAAAGGACGAAAGTGTGAGGAAGCGACCTATGGATAAATCGGTTTCGAGCAATTCCGCACGGCAATTCTGCGAGCTGCTTAAAAAATTCTCGGCTACCGACACCCAAATCAAACAGGCAGCGGAATGGATTGCGGAGGCTATCGACAACTTGGCGAAAGAAGGTATATTTCCATCCGTCTACGACCAGGGCGTAATCGACAGACACGTCGGTGAGTGAAGAGAGAATGCAGATTGAGAAAGATTGTCGTTCACCTTGATGACTCCAAAGGATCAGCCATGGCCGAACCAACTTATTTGACGCTTGCCAGCTATCGCGCCTGCGTTACCCGCCTGCACGCGGCTTGGCCGGCATTTCTGGAAACCCGCAATGATCGACTGCGCCACGGTGATGAATCGGAAAAAGTTGCCGAGGCCATTATAGAAGACCTGCTGACCGGTGTGCTGGATTGGGCCAAAGGCGATCTGGCCTATCAAATGGAATATGCCGACATTGTATTAAGCCAGAATCTTCAGAAGTATCTGGTGATCGAAGTAAAAAAGCCGGGGACGCTTCGGCCTGGCAAGCAATCGTATGCTGCGGCTTTGCAACAGGCCCGGCGATACGCCGACGCGCAGCGTATTACTCGCGTGGCCGTAACCGACGGGTGCATTTTCTACGCCGCGGACATTATCAACGGCGGATTGCAGCACCGCGTTGTGATCAATCTTGCTCAAGAATCGCCGCCGGAATCGCTGTGGTGGGTCAGCGTGCACGGCGTGTATCGACCGCTGGAAGGCACGGTGGTGACCGACGCAAGTTTTGGAGATGGACCGCTTACAACTCCGCACCCGGAGCAGCCGGAGGAAGGCGTTCTGTTGCATTCAAAGTATAAACTTCCCGCACATTGCTTCGCATGGGTGGGCGATGCAAATAAGCCGGGAACATGGAAATTA
>JAJZKY010000527.1 GCA_021803885.1 Planctomycetota bacterium | reverse complement strand
CACCTACGTAAGTCTCATCCGCCTCGATGATCCCGGCAAGGAACCCGCTTTGGTCATTTCCATTCCCTTTCCCACATGCCTCCCGCAACCGGTGTAGTAGGAACCAAGCGGTCTTCTGGGTCATGCCACCCGCTCCAGCGTGCACGTGGCCCCATTGCCCATCTCCGCTTGGCTGTCGATCTGGCTGCGCTCGCTTTTGCTGCTGGTGGCGGGCCTCTTCAGTACGGAATCTTTTTTTTTACCGGGGCCGGTACAGATGGCCGGCCTGGATCGCCTTGCGCACCGTGTCCAGCAGGATGACCAACTGCTGCCCGACTTCCGCTGCGCTCTTGCCTTCGTTCAGCAGCACTTGCGCCTGGGCCTTCACCTCGTCTGTCAGTACGACGGCGGACCGCCGCCGACGCGGGGCAAAGAACCCTGCCGCGCCTTTTCCCGGTAGAGCTTGGCATACCGCTTCACCGTCGACAACGGGACCCCAAAGGCGCGTACGATCTCGCCGTGCCGCACGTTCCCGTTGGCAATCATCTGGCTGGTGGACAGGCGGAAGCTGGCCAGGTTCTGCTGGTCGTACTGAAACACCGGCAAGTGGCCGTGCAGATTTGCGGGTTGATCGGCGTCATTCCGGAGGGGAAAATCGGAAGCTGAAGTTGTGGCATGCGCAGTCAGTGTCTCTCCTGTCGCCCGTCTCCCACACCCCCCGTTCCGGGTTCATCCTATTTTCCGCTACCCACCTGAAAATCCCTGCAATCCCTGGGTGACATCAGGATGTCTGACTGTGTGCGCTTGCCTGATGGTCAGGATCCCAACAGCTACTTCGTCCGCAGCGCCTGCGCCGCCGATTTCACCCTCTGCCTGCAAGGGGCCATACAACCATGAGACCCTCCGTCGTCTATCAACCATCCATGCCCGCCAGCGCTTCCCCGTATCGCTTGCGCGATGCGGACGGAGCAGAAATCGCCTGGGCGAATGCTTTCCTTGATGCCCAGTGCGTCCGCCAGATCTCCCCACGTTCGCTCCGCACCTACGCCTATGACCTGCTCAACTTCGCCCGCAGGCCAAAGATACTGAGGGCAAGGTCAAAGACCTAACAAATTCTCATTCCGGGACTTGCCAAATCAAGACCAGCGAAGCAGCACTCATGCGATCTGCTCAATCTGAAAACGCCATGAACGAATAGAAAGAGGACCTGAAATGGACGAACTCGAAGAATGCACTCCGCTACAAGCGACGCTCGTCTCAGGGGATATTCCGCAAGCCGAGTTCAGTTGCGATCATAGTGTTTCCCGGGGATGAGATGGGCTTCCCAATTGCGAAGAATTCGGCGATGTTCATCGATAATCGGGGCGTAATTGGGGTCGTCGATGAGGTTTGTGGTCTCCCAAGGATCCTTCTCCATATCGAAGAGCAGGGCGTTGGGGTATTCGGCATACTCCGTTCCGTGGCCAGGAATGAACTGCGTGTGTCCCTTGTCCGCTTTGCGTACAAAAGGCGTTTCGAAGTTGCCGGAGTACTCGTACTTCATCGTGTATTTGTATTTGCGAGCACGAATGATACGACCTGTGATCTGCCACTCGACGTAAACGTTATTGCGCCACTCGCTATCGGGCGAACTCTGCTGGTCCGCAATCGGACGAAGGCTGAAACCTCTCTGATTGGGCGGTGGAGCAATGCCTGCGTAGGAGCAAAGTGTGGGCATCACGTCGACGCCGCTGACGAGGTGCTCCGTATCGAGTACTCCGGACTTGATACGTTTGGGGTTCCAAATGATGAACGGCACCTTCACCGAGTCCTCGAAGGGATGCCACTTTTGAACCCGTCTGTGACGTCCCAAACCTTCGCCGTGGTCAGAAAGGAAGATCACGATCGTGTCCTCGTTGCGTTCCCGCACCGCATCCATGATGCGCCCGACATGTTCGTCAATATCTTCTACCATCCGGTAATAGTCGTATGCATAATTGCGCCACTGCGTTTCTCCATGAAAACCGCTATAAGGCTTTTCGCCTTCGATATCCTTAAAATCATAAATGAAATTTGGTGGGAGAATAGGCACCTGTTCCCTCAAGTTATAGACATCCGCTTCCGGCGTCGTTGAGGCTCCATCCAGCTGCATGGTCCAGTAGCAAATATCGTGTGGATTCATGAGGCTTGCGACGAGCAGATACGGATGCTCGTCTCGGTCGTTGGCTATATAGGAAGCCACGCTGTTGGAGACTTGCGGGTCGACGTAGATGCCAGTGCCTGAGCCGCCGACAGGCAGCGTGTCAAAGCCTGGGATCTTCCGCGGTCCACTGACATCCGGGTAACTCCATGCTCCGCCCGCATGCCACTTCCCGCAGTACACTCGCCGATAGTCACTGTGTTCCTCGAACCACTGGCCCATGTTTGGTACTGCCTCATCGATACCAATGTTGTTTGTAACGACGCCAGTTTCAATCGCCATGCGCCCCGTGAACATGCAGGAGCGCGACGGGCAACACACAGGGTTGGCTGAATGCGACTCCATGAACGAGACGCCTTCCGTCGCAAGCCGGTCGAGATTAGGCGTCTTCACCCAGTGCGATCCATACGCAGGGTCTCGAAAATGACTGGCAAAATACGCGATGGCATCGATGTTTAATTGGTCGGAGATGATGAATAAAAGGTTCGGCTTTTTCTTGGAGCCGCCTGTTGGATCAAGGGCGTCCGCGACTAAAGGTGCTCCCAGTACAGAGAGGCCGCCGATGGCGGCTCCGGCTTTTAGAAAGCTCCGCCGTGAAACGTCAGATTCTTGCTTGGAAGCAATGGGAGGGCCAGGGTGCTCACAGGGCTTTGTCACGATACGCACTCCTTAACAGGCGGTTGGCTTTCAGGCCCCTTCGGTTTCTTTGCCCCGAAGGCTCTGTGTACTGGTCGGGGCAGTGGCCAACCTGCCCATTTGTGGCGGTGAGAACGTAAGCCTGAAGACCTGTGCACACAAAGAGCAACCGATGATACTTGTCGAGCCAGTAAGTAGTGGGGATGACGGCAGGACCAAGATCGGTGTACGCAGTCAGCTCTGCGGGGCCATTTCCTAGCGTTACCTGTTGTTTGCTTTGGTACTTAAGTGTGTGGCCGGGGATCGGAGCGTCATACTCATCGACCAAGGTGTAGCTGAGCTGTTTGGTTTGGTATCCAAGCAGACGTTGTACGGCTTCGAGCAGCGTCCATTCATTAGAATAAGGTTCGATAAGGGGACTTCGACGGACTCGAAAAGTGTCGCGAATGGCCAGAGTTCCACCCGCGACTTTCATGTTGCGTCGTCGGCCACTTTGCAGGTAGGCTTGGTCTCCGGGATTTTGCGCCAATTTTGTGTAACAGATCCAGGCGGTTGGAGTTGCAAGGTGGTCGGCCCTACACTGTAACTCCGCGCGCTCAAAATACGAGAAGCCAGAATTCGCGAAGCGGCGCGACTCAACGCTCAGAACAAAAGCTTTCTCACCTTTGACATCGCGCTTAAGGGAGAAATCGCCGACCTTTTTCGCAAGAGATCCTTCCATCAGGAACATAGTGTAGGTCTGCTGCCAGTGTCCGTTTGGGTCGAACTTTCCGGCAGGTGGGGGAACATACTCCGGTAAGAGATTTGCCACCTTTCGCAAGCTAAACGCGTCCGCTTGGGAAGTCGGGACATCAGAACCAAACGACATGGTACGCTCCTCTAACAGGTTGACTGGGTTGTCCGCATACTGTATCTCGCGGAATTGCTCTTGTGGACTGAACAAAATTGAGTTCTGCCTAAATCGCCAACCGTGCCAACTCCCCCGCGCTTGGTAGAAGCAGGAATCTCTGGAGCTTTCGAATCTGCGGGTTTTGCAAAGTAAACTCCACAGTTCTGCACGATCAACGGCCGCATATGGTTCTCCAGCCTGCAATTTGGAATTATGTAAAGAAACACTAGCCAAAGATATTGTAGAAGATTTGCAGTCTCAACGAGCATCTCCTGAAGCGCGGCAAAATCCGTCAATACTTCAAGGGGAACAGCGTGACCTTGGAAGCGTTCGCCGACGGATTGATCGGAGTCATCCCAGAGGGGAAGATCGGAAGCTGAAGTTGTGGCATGCGCAGTCAGTGTCTCTCCTGCCGCCTATCTCCCACAACCCCCGTTACAGGTCCATCCTATTTTCCGCTCCACCCCGCAAATTCCCCGCGACTTCAGGATGTCTGAATATACGCATGTCGTCATAATTTATGGGAATTATATACTTTACTCCCTGCTGGAACTTGCCAACTGTTTGTACGTGATCCGGGTTCCTATCGACTTCCCCAGCAGAGAATCGATCCGGTCGAGCGTATGAATCTTCACGTTCCCCTCG